>JBMOMI010000077.1:0-11670 GCA_049325235.1 Actinomycetota bacterium
GGCGCGGGTCTCGCCGTCCCGCCCCGTCTCGGGCCGGCCGGTACCCGGCTGCGGACCGTGCTGTGGTCGCTGTCCGTCCTGGCATCTGCCGGCGCCCTCGGCGTCCTGGGCTCCGACGTCCTGGACTGGCGGGAGGAGGACGTCGGACTGCTCGCCTTCGGCGGCGCCTCGGTCATCGCCGCCGCGCTGTGGTGGGTGGCGCGGACCGGCCTGCTGCAGGCGGCGCTCCTCGTCACCCTCGGCGGCGTCACGTCGAGCGTGGCGTTCCGCGTCACCGACGACGAGTCGGTCGCAGGCCTGGCGGTGTGGCTGCTCGGCGCTGGCTGGCTGGGACTCGGCGCGGCCGGGGTGCTCCACCCGCGCCGCACCGCCCAGGTGCTCGGTGCGGTCGCCGCGCTGTTCGGCGTCCAGGTCACGATGGACACGACGTGGGGCCTGGCGCTCGCCCTGGCGACCGTGGCCGCCCTGATCGCCCTGGCGATGCTGCTCGGTGACCTGGTGCTGCTGGCCGTCGGCGCGGTCGGGGCGCTGCGGGTCGTGCCGCAGGTGGTCGGCGAGTGGTTCCCCGGTGAGCTCGCGGCGCCGCTGGTGCTGCTCGTCGTCGGCGTGCTGCTCGTCGCTGCGGCGGTGCGCGTCGCCCGCCGGCGGGAGAAGAGGCCCGGCTAGCGGCGCAGCACCGCGAGCGCGGCGTCGAGGTCCTCGAGCAGGTCCTCGACGTCCTCCAGCCCGACGGACAGCCGCAGCAGGCCGTCGGTGATGCCGACCCGCCGCCGTCCGTCGGCCCCCAGCCGGCGGTGCGTGGTCGTCGCCGGGTGCGTGACCAGCGTCTTGGAGTCGCCGAGGTTGTTGGAGATGTCCACCAGGCGCAGCGCGTCGAGGACGGCGAAGGCCTCGTGCTTGCCGCCGTCCACCTCGAACGTCACGACGGTGCCGCCGCCGCTCATCTGCCGGCACGCGAGCTCGTGCTGAGGGTGGGAGTCGAGCCACGGGTAGCGCACCCACCGGACGCCGTCGTGCCGCTCCAGCCAGGCCGCCACCCGGTAGGCGGACGCCGTCGCGTGCTGCACGCGCATCCTCAGCGTCTCCAGCCCCTTGAGCAGCACCCACGCGTTGAACGGGCTCAGCGACGGGCCGGTGTGCCGCATGAGCGTCTGGACGTCGCCGTCGACGTACTCCGCCGGCCCCAGGATCGCGCCGCCAAGGGTGCGGCCCTGGCCGTCGATGTGCTTGGTCGCCGAGTACACGACGACGTCCGCGCCGAGGTCCAGCGGGCGCTGCAGCACCGGGGTGGCGAACACGTTGTCCACCACCACCGTGGCGCCGGCCGCGTGGGCCAGGTCGCACACCGCGCGGACGTCGACCAGCTCCTGCATCGGGTTGGACGGCGACTCGAAGAACACCGCGGTGGCCGGCGTCGACAGCGCCTTCTCCCACTGCTCCAGGTCGTCCCCGTCGACGAACTCCGTCGTGACCCCCCAGCGCGGCAGCAGCTCGTCGAGGATGACGAAGCAGGAGCCGAACAGGCTGCGGGCCGCCACGACGCGGTCCCCGGCGCGCACGAGGGCGGCCAGCGCCGTGAACACGGCCGCCATCCCCGACGCGGTCGGGAAGCAGGCCTCGGCGCCCTCCAGCAGCCGCAGCCGCTCGGCGAACGCCGACACCGTCGGGTTGCCGTAGCGGGAGTAGACGTACCGGTCGAGGTCGCCGGCGAACGCGGCCTCCGCCTCGGCAGCCGAGGAGTAGACGTAGCCGGAGGTCAGGAACAGCGCTTCGGCGGTCTCGGAGAACCCGGTGCGGTCGAGGCCACCGCGCACCGCGACGGTGTCCGGACGCCACCCGGGCGGCTGCGCGGTCACGACTGCCGCCACGGCAGGCCCTCGGCCCGCCACCCGCTGCCGCCGCGGTGCCCCTCGGGGTCCAGTGGCCCCTCGAAGCCGTCGCTGACGTTGTACGCCGGCCCGAGCCCCGCCGCGGTCGCCGCCGCGGCGGCCGCCGCGGAGCGGTGACCCGAGCGGCAGATGAACGCGACCGGCATGCCCTCGGTGACACCGTGGTCCCGCAGCTCCTCGAGGAACCGCCCGCTCGGCGTGCCGTCGGGCCAGCGGCTCCACTCCACCGTGACGACGCGCTTGCCCAGCGACGCCAGGTCGGGCAGCCCGACCCACGTCCACTCGGCCCGGGTCCGCACGTCGACGAGGACGGCGTCCGGGGTGTCCACCAGCAGGTCCCACGCCTGCTTGGGCGTCAGGTCGCCCGCGTAGCCCATGTGCTTGCCTCCGGGGTGTCGAGGACGACGGCCTGCGCCGTGACGACCCGCGTGCCGTCGAACGCCAGCGCCGGGCCGCCGTGCAGGCGGTACCCCTCCGCCAGCGCCCGGGAGACCTTCTCGCAGAACTCCCGGTCGTCCGTGCCGGTCAGCAGCCGGTACCGCAGCGGCGCCTGCTCGCTCACTCGGCCAGCGTAGGCACCCTCGTCCGCGACCTGGACGGGCGGTCCACCACTCGGGACGCCGGACGCGGCCGCGTCGTGCCCCGGCACCGTGTCCCCGTGCCGCGACTCCCGGGTCCACCGCTCGCCGCGCGCCGCGGCGTCCATGGCCGCGTTGGCCAGCCGGTCGGCGTGGGCGTTGCGGTCGCGGGGCACCCACGCGTACGTGACCTGCTCGGCGGGCAGGACTCCCCGGGCCTGCTGGGCCAGGCGCCGCATGTCGTCGTGCTTGATCTGCCAGCGTCCCGACATCTGCTCGACGACGAGCTTGGAGTCCATCCGCACCTCGACCGCGGCCGACGGGTCGATCTCGGCCGCCGCGCGCAGGCCCGCGATCAGCGCGGAGTACTCGGCCACGTTGTTCGTCACCGTGCCGATCGCAGCCGCCACCTCGTCGAGCACCTCACCGGTCGAGGCGTCCCGGACGACGGCGCCGAACCCGGCCGGGCCGGGGTTGCCGCGGGAGCCGCCGTCGGCCTCGACCACCAGTCGCCGCGTCACGGCCGGGACTCGACGGCCTCGGGGACGCGGACCAGGATCCGCCGGCACTCCTCGCAGCGGACGACCTCGTCCTCGCCCGCGGACCGGATCCGCTGCAGGTCCGTCTGGTTCAGCTCGAGCCGGCAGCCCTCGCAGCGCCGTCCGCGCAGCGCCGCGGCGCCCACTCCCCCGGACTGCTCGCGCACCTTCTCGTAGAGGGACATCAGCCCGACGTCCAACCCGGCGGCGGCCGCGTCGCGCTCGGCCTGCACCGCCCGCACCTGCTCGTCGATCTCGGCGAGCGCGGCGTCCCGTCGTTCCACCAGGGCGGCGCGCTCGGCGTCCAGCTCGGCGCTGGTCGTCTCCAGGCTGCGCTGCGCCGCCTCGGCCTGCTCGGCGCGCTCCATCACCTCGAGCTCCACGTCCTCGAGCTCCGCCTGGCGGCGGGCGAGGGACTGCAGCTCGTGCTGCAGGCCCTGCAGGTCCTTGGCGCTGCCCCGCCCGGAGTCCAGGTGCGCCTGGTCGCGGGCGGCGCGCTGGCGCACCTGCTCGACGTCCGCCTCGGCCTTGGCCAGCTCGCGCTGCACGTCCGCGGCGATGGTGCGGGCCGCCACGAGCTGGTCGGCGACCGCGGCCCGGCGCTGCTCGAGCGCCTCCAGCGCGGCGTGCTCGGGCAGCGTCCGGCGCCGGTGCGCCAGCTGGGCCAGGCGCGTGTCGAGTGCCTGGACGTCCAGCAGGCGTCGCTGGTCGGCGGCCGGTGCGGTCGTCATCGGACAAGTCCTCCGGAGCTCGGGACGCGGAACGTCCACGGGTCGGTGCGCAGCTCGCTGACGCGGAGCTCCACCGTAGTGCCGGCCTCCTGCAGCTCCGCGGCCAGCCGCTCCGCCGCCCCGTGCAGCCACGGCCACTCGCCGGCCCAGTGGGCGACGTCGACCAGGTACGGCGGCCCGCCGGCGGCCTGCTCACGTGCCTCGGACGCCGGGTGGTGCCGCAGGTCGGAGGTGACGAACACGTCCGCGCCGCTGGCCCGGACGGCGTCGAGCAGGGTGTCGCCGGACCCGCCGCACACCGCGACGCGCCGCACCCGGGCGGCCGGGTCCCCCGCGACCCGGACCCCTTGAGGCGTGTGCGGCAGGGCCTGGGCCACGACGTCGGCGAACGCGGCCAGCGACGTCTCGGCTGGCAGGTCGCCGACCCTGCCGATGCCGCGCGGCGACGACCAGGACGCCAGCTCGAGCAGGTCGAACGCCGGCTCCTCGTAGGGGTGAGCGGCGCGCAGCGCGGCGACGACGCGGTCGCGGCGGGCCCGCGGCAGGACCATCTCGACGCGGGTCTCCGCCACCGTCTCGACGCGGCCCGGCTCGCCGAGCGCCGGGGACGCCGCCGGGCCGGGCAGGAACGTCCCGGTGCCGGTCGTCGTCCACGCACACCGCTCGTACTCCCCGATCGACCCGGCGCCGGCGGCGGCGAGCGCGTCGACGACCGCGTCGGCGTGCTCGTGCGGCACGAACGTCACGATCTTGTCGAGCGGGTCCTCCGGGCGCGCCGACAGGGGTCGCAGCTCCTGGAGCCCGAGAACCCGGGCCAGGGCGTCGGACACCCCCGGCCGGGCGGAGTCGGCGTTGGTGTGCGCGACGTACAGCGCGCACCCGGAGCGCACGAGGTCGTGGACCACGCGACCCTTGGCGGTCGTGGCCGGCACCCCGTGCACGGGCCGCAGCAGCAGCGGGTGGTGCGTCAGGACGAGGTCCGCCTCCCAGGCGAGCGCCTCGGCGACGACGTCCGCGACCGGGTCGACGGCCAGCAGCACCCGCCGGACCGGGGCCTGCGGGTCACCGCACACCAGCCCGACGGCGTCCCACGGCTCGGCGGACGCCGGCGGGTAGAGCCGCTCGAGGACGGCCACGACGTCGGCCAGGGGGGCGGGGTCACCGAGGGGGGATGGCTGCGTCACGGAGCGAGAGGCTACTGCCGTGGTGGTGGGCCCGGCCGGGTTCGAACCGACGACACCCGCGGTGTAAGCGCGGTGCTCTTCCAGCTGAGCTACAGGCCCGGGCCGGCCGGGGACGGCCGGGACGCGGAAGGCCACGGCCGCCGAAGTCTCGGGCCAGCGGCGACCGTGGCGGGTCCAGCAAACCGTACCCGGGGCCCGCAGGGAAAGCCCGTTCCTCCGCCAGCGAACGCCGGCGGCTCAGATCGCGGCGATCGCCTCCCGGTAGGCGGTCAGGTCCCGCGCCTCGCCGGGGCCGTTGACGACGCTCCACCGGAGCGCGCCGTCGGCGTCGACGAGGAAGGAGCCACGGACCGCCATCCCCTTGGTCTCGTCGAAGACGCCGTAGGCGCGCGCGGTCTGCCCGTGCGGCCAGAAGTCCGACAGCAGCGGGAAGTCGTACCCCTCCTGCTCGGCCCACGCACGCAGCGCGAACATCGGGTCGCAGGACACCGCGACGACCTGGACGTCGTCCGCGGCGAACGACTCGGAGTGCTCGGCGATCTCGCGCAGCTCGCCGGTGCAGATCCCGGAGAAGGCGAACGGGTAGAACACGACGAGGACGCTCGAGCGGCCGCGGAAGTCGGACAGGGACACCCGCTGCCCGTGCTGGTCGGTCAGCGTGAAGTCCGGGGCAGGCCGGCCGATCTCGACAGCAGTCGTCGTCACGTGGTCCTCCTGGAAGTGGCGCGGTTCGTCGGGTGCTGGCGGGTGGGGCAGGATGCCTACTGTGCCAGGTATGCACACAGGGCTCACGCCCCTGCCCGGCGAGCGGGGGCTGGCCTCCGCCGACCCGGCGGACGTGGCGACCCTGCTGGACGGCGCGTGGTCGGCGCTCCTCGGCATGGCCCGCACCGTGGACCTGGACGCCCCCACCCGGCTGGAGGGCTGGAGCACGAGGGACGTCCTGGTGCACCTCGGCAGCTGGGACGGCCGCAGCGACGTGGACCGCCACGAGCAGGACCTGCGCTCCGCGCGGGTCACCACCTCCGAGGACGTGGACGCCCGCAACGCCGCGCTGGTGGCCGAGCACCGGGACGCCAGCCGCGAGGAGGTCCTGGCGGCGCTGGAGGCGGCGCGCCGGCGGGCGACCACGTTCCTGTCCGACCCGGACGTCGAGACCCTGGGACGCCGCTGGGTCGCCTCCGTGGTCGGCGACCTGCCGATGACCGGCTTGCTCGTCGCGCAGGGCTACGAGCTCGCCGTGCACGCGCTGGACCTCGCGACGGCCGGCGGGGGCCCGGTGCCGCCGGCGCTGCTGGACGCCGGTGTCGCCGCCGTCGTCGACGTCACCGGTGCGCTGGCGGCGCGCCGGGACATGACCGTCTCGTTCGCCGTCAGCACGCCGACGGGTCAGTGGGCGACGGGCTCCGCGGACGGGGCGTGGACGACCGTGCGGCTCGCCGGGGACCGGCCGGTGCGCGAGCTGCCCTGGCCCGGGGTCACCGGCGAGGCGGCCGACGTCCTCGACGCCGTCTCGGGCCGGGCGCTGGCCGCGCAGCTGCTGCTCACCCGCCGCCTGCGCGTGCACGACGTCCCGGGGCTGCTCCGGCTGCTGCCGGCGCTCGAGGCCGTCCCGGGCCTGCCCGGGGGCTCCGTGCTGCAGACGACCCTGGGCGCGCTCGGCCAGACCGGGCGCCTGGCCGGACGGATCGGTGGCCGGGTCGGGTCCCTGCTGGCCCGCCGCTGAGGTCAGCGGCGGTTCCGGGTCGCCAGGCGGGTGCCCGCCCAGTCCGGGCAGGCGCTGACGCTGCTCGTGGCGTGCAGGCCCGCGGTCGGTGCCGCGTCCTCGATGTCGGACGCCTCGACGTGGCCCGGCCGGCCCGGCTTCGGCGTGAGCAGCCACACCGTGCCGCCCTCACCCAGCGACGTCAGCGCGTCCATGAGCGCGTCGACGAGGTCTCCGTCCCCCTCCCGCCACCACAGCAGCACGACGTCGACGACCTCGTCGGTCTCCTCGTCGAGGAGCTCGGCACCGGTGACGTCCTCGATGGCCTCGCGAAGGTCGAAGTCCACGTCGTCGTCGTACCCGAGCTCCTGCACCACCTGACCGGGCCGGAAGCCCAGCTTGGTCGCCACCGCCTGACCGGCCGCGGCGTCCGCGGTCGCACCCACGCGTCACCCCTCCTGCTCGGCCCCGCCACCGAGGCCCTCACGTCACGTCGGGCACGACGCTACCGCGACCGGCGGCGTCCGCGGGGGCGCAGTCCCCATCGAACCCCCCTACAGTGGCGCGCATGGGCCGCGTGACCGTGCGGGTACCGACGGAGCGGCTCGACCTGCGGCTCGAGCGCCGCACCCGGCGCCCGGACGCCCTGGCCGTGGAGGAGCCGCTGGAGGTTCGCGTCGGCGGCCGGTCGGTCGTGGTCACGATGCGCACGCCCGGGGACGACGTCGACCTGGCGCTCGGCTTCCTGCTCACCGAGGCGCTGGTGCGAGCACCGGACGACGTCGCCGCCGCCTCCTACTGCCCAGCCGCCGGGGCGGACGGTGCGCCGACCGGCAACGTGCTCGACGTGACGCTGCGACCCGGCCTGCCCGTCCCGCACCTCGAAGGGCGGCGCACGTTCGGGATGACGTCCGCGTGCGGGGTGTGCGGCGCGGCCTCGGTGGACGCGGTGCGGCGCCGCTCGACCGTCGACGTCGCCGCCGACCCCGTGCGTGTCGACGCCGCCGTCCTGGCGCGCCTGCCGGACCTGCTGCGCGGCGCCCAGCGCGCGTTCGCGCGCACCGGGGGGCTGCACGCCGCCGGGCTGTTCACGCCGTCGGGCGAGGTGCTCGCGGTGCGCGAGGACGTCGGCCGGCACAACGCCGTGGACAAGGTGCTCGGCCACGCGGCCCGGCAGGGCTGGTGGCCGCTCGCCGGACACGTGCTGGTCGTCAGCGGGCGCGCCTCGTTCGAGCTGGCGCAGAAGGCGTGGACGGCGGGGGTCCCGGTGCTCGCCGCCGTCTCGGCGCCGTCCTCGCTCGCCGTGGACCTGGCCGCCGAGGCCGGTCTCACCCTCGTCGGCTTCCTGCGCGGTCCGACGCTGAACGTGTACAGCCGCCCCGACCGGGTGACCGGCCCTGCCCGGCCCGGCGGCACCGACGACGACGAGGAAGGTGACGCCGACCGGCGGCGTTGAACCCGGCATGAGGGGTGACCGGGTGGAGATCGTCGTGGACGCCGGCGGCTCGACGCTGACGTACGACGTCCGGGCGACCCGCGCCGGCCGCCGCGTCGAGGTGTCCCACGGCCGCGGCGTCGTCGAGGTGACCGAGGTGACCCGGGGCGGGACGCCGGTCCGCACGGCCAGGTTCATGGCGAGCCGGGTGCTCGCGCTGGTCGAGCACCCCGCGCCCCGGCCGGCCGCGGCCGACGACGAGACGGGGCCGCACCTGCGCACCGCCTGACCGGGGTCGCCGGTCAGTCGGGCAGCCGTTCAGCCGGGCAACAGCGACAGCCGCACCTGCCGCACCCGGTTGTCGACGTTGGTGTCGACGAGGCACACGGACTGCCAGGTGCCGAGCGCCATCCGGCCGCCGACGACGGGCAGGACCAGCGACGGGGCGACCAGCGCCGGCAGCACGTGGTCCCGCCCGTGACCCGGCGAGCCGTGGCGGTGACGCCACCCCCGCCCGGCCGGCCCCTCGCCCGGGAGCAGGGCCCGCAGGGCGGCCAGCACGTCGTCGTCCGAGCCGGCGCCGGTCTCCAGGACGGCGACGCCGGCAGTGGCGTGCGGGACGAAGACGTCGAGCAGGCCGTCCCGCGCGCCGACCCGCTCGAGGAACGCGGCGCACTCGCCGGTGAGGTCGAGCACCTGCTCGACGTCCCCCGTCCTCACCTCGATCACCTCGGTCCGCACCCGGCCGAGACTACGCAGCGCCGGGCCGGATGTGACTCCGGACGCCGGGAGGGAGAGGATGGACCGGCAGAGCCGTCACGCAGAAGAGGACGACGACAGTGGCAGGACACCCCGACTCCGGTCCCATCCACGGCGGCACGACCGGCCAGCTCCCGGACATCGACCCGGAGGAGACCGCCGAGTGGCTGGAGTCCCTCGACGCGGCCGTCAGCGAGCGCGGCCGGCAGCGGGCCCGCTACCTGATGCTGGCGCTGCTGCAGCGAGCGCGTGAGCAGCAGGTCGGCGTCCCCAGCCTGGTGGCGACCGACTACGTCAACACGATCCCGCCGGAGGCCGAGCCCTGGTTCCCCGGCGACGAGGAGGTCGAGCGCCGCTACCGCGCCTGGATCCGCTGGAACGCCGCGGTGATGGTGCACCGGGCCCAGCGGCCGGACATCTCCGTCGGCGGCCACATCTCCACGTACGCGTCCTCCGCGACGCTCTACGAGGTCGGCTTCAACCACTTCTTCCGCGGCCGCGACCACGCGGGCGGCGGCGACCACGTCTTCATCCAGGGCCACGCCTCCCCCGGGATCTACGCGCGGGCGTTCCTCGAGGGCCGGCTGGACCAGAGCCGGCTCGACGGGTTCCGCCAGGAGCTGTCGCGCCCGGGCGGCATCCCCTCCTACCCGCACCCGCGGCTGATGCGGGACTTCTGGGAGTTCCCGACGGTCTCGATGGGCCTCGGGCCGATGAACGCGATCTACCAGGCGCAGTTCGACAAGTACCTGCACGCGCGCGGCATCAAGGACACCTCCCAGCAGCACACCTGGGCGTTCCTCGGCGACGGGGAGATGGACGAGCCGGAGAGCCGCGGTCTCCTCCACATGGCGGCCAACGAGGAGCTCGACAACCTCACGTTCGTCATCAACGCCAACCTGCAGCGCCTGGACGGCCCGGTCCGCGGCAACGGCAAGATCATCCAGGAGCTGGAGCGGTTCTTCCGCGGGGCCGGCTGGAACGTCATCAAGGTGATCTGGGGCCGGGAGTGGGACCCGCTGCTGGCCGCCGACCGGGACGGCGCGCTGGTGAACCTGATGAACGTCACGCCCGACGGCGACTACCAGACCTACCGGGCGGAGAACGGCGCGTTCATCCGGGAGCACTTCTTCGGCCGTGACCCGCGCACGGCGAAGATGGTCGAGTCGTACAGCGACGACGACATCTGGCGGCTCAAGCGGGGCGGCCACGACTACCGGAAGGTCTACGCCGCGTACAAGGCGGCGATGGAGACCACCGGCCAGCCGACGGTCGTCATCGCCAAGACCATCAAGGGCTACGGGCTCGGCCCGCACTTCGCGGGACGCAACGCCACGCACCAGATGAAGAAGCTGACGCTGGAGGACCTCAAGCTCTTCCGCGACAGCCTGCGCATCCCGGTCAGCGACTCCCAGCTCGACGCCGACCCGTACCTGCCGCCCTACTACCACCCGGGCGAGGACGCCGAGGAGATCCGCTACCTGCGGGACCGCCGCCGCAAGCTCGGTGGCCCGGTGCCGTCGCGCAAGGAGCGCCGCACGTCGATCCACCTGCCGTCGGCCGACGCCTACCAGGTCGTCCAGCGCGGGTCGGGCAAGCAGCAGGTGGCCACGACGATGGCGTTCGTGCGGCTGCTGAAGGACCTGATGAAGGACAAGGAGTTCGGCAAGCGCGTCGTGCCGATCATCCCCGACGAGGCCCGCACGTTCGGGATGGACTCGTTCTTCCCGACCGCCAAGATCTACAACCCGCACGGTCAGCGGTACACCTCGGTCGACCGCGAGCTGATGCTGGCGTACAAGGAGTCCGAGACCGGGCAGATCCTGCACGTCGGGATCAACGAGGGCGGCGCGACGGCCGCGTTCACCGCCGCCGGCACCTCGTACGCCACGCACGGCGAGCCGATGGTGCCCGTCTACATCTTCTACTCGATGTTCGGGTTCCAGCGCACCGGCGACGGCCTGTGGGCCGCCGCCGACCAGATGACGCGCGGGTTCCTGCTCGGCGCGACCGCCGGGCGGACGACGCTGACCGGGGAGGGCCTGCAGCACGCCGACGGGCACTCGCTGCTGCTGGCGTCGACGAACCCGGCGGTGGTGGCCTACGACCCGGCCTACGCGTACGAGATCGGCCACATCGTGCGCGACGGCCTGCAGCGCATGTACGGCGACCGTTCGCAGGTGGAGGACGCACGGGACCCCGACGTCTACTACTACCTGACCGTCTACAACGAGCCGATGGTCCAGCCGGCCGAGCCGGAGGACGTCGACGTCGAGGGCATCGTCCGCGGCCTGCACAAGGTGAGCCCGGCGCTGGCGCAGGGCGACCGGCCGCGGGTGCAGCTGCTGGCCTCCGGTGTCGCGGTCCCGTGGGCGCTCGAGGCGCAGGAGCTGCTCGGCAAGGAGTTCGGCGTGGACGCCGACGTCTGGAGCGTCACGTCGTGGAACGAGCTGCGGCGCGACGGGCTCGCCTGCGACGAGTGGGCGTTCCGGCACCCCGGCGAGGAGGCGCCCGTGCCGTTCGTGGCCCAGCGGCTCGCCGACGCACCGGGCCCGGTGGTCGCGGTCAGCGACTGGATGCGCGCCGTCCCGGACCAGATCCGCCAGTACGTGCCGCAGGAGTACGTCTCCCTCGGCACGGACGGCTTCGGCTTCTCGGACACCCGGCCGGCGGCCCGGCGGCACTTCCACGTCGACGGCCCGTCGATCGCCTACCAGGCGCTGCGGGTGCTGGCGCGCCGCGGCGAGGTGGACGCCGAGCTGCCGCGCAAGGCCTACGAGCAGTTCAAGCTGGACGACGTCACCGCCGGCACGACCGGCACCGCCGGCGGCGACGCCTGACCGTTCGTGA
>JBMOMI010000078.1:0-11559 GCA_049325235.1 Actinomycetota bacterium
CCGAAGCGGGCGGCCTGCGCGACCATCCGGTCGACCGCATCGGGGGAGGCCTCCAGCAGCCCCTTCCCCACCGCGTCGGGCACCGCGTCGAGCACGATGAGGTCTCGCAGCCGTTCGAGCAGGTCGGCCGCGAAGCGCCGCGGGTCGTGGCCACCCTCCACGACCCGGTCGACGATCTCGAACACCGCGGCCCCGTCCCGGGCGGCGAACGCGTCGACCACCTCGTCGAGCAGGGCGGCGTCGGTGTAGCCGAGCAGGGCGGTGGCCATGGCGTAGCTCACCCCCGACTCGTCCGCGCCGGCGACCAGCTGGTCGAGCACGGACAGCGCGTCGCGGACCGAACCCGCCCCGGCCCGGACGACCAGCGGGAGCACCCCGGACTCGACCTGGACCCCCTCCTGCTCGCACACCCAGGCGAGGTGGGACCGAAGCACCCCGGGGGGGACCAGCCGGAACGGGTAGTGGTGCGTCCGGGACCGGATCGTCCCGATGACCTTCTCCGGCTCGGTCGTGGCGAAGACGAACTTCACGTGCTCGGGCGGCTCCTCCACGAGCTTGAGCAGTGCGTTGAAGCCCTGCGGGGAGACCATGTGGGCCTCGTCCACGATGTAGATCTTGTAGCGGGCCGCGGCCGGCGCGAAGAACGCCCGTTCGCGCAGGTCGCGGGCGTCGTCCACGCCGCCGTGCGAAGCCGCGTCGATCTCGATGACGTCGATGCTGCCCGGCCCGCCGGCAGCCAGGTCACGGCAGGAGGCGCACTGCCCGCAGGGGTCGGCGGTGGGACCCTGCGCGCAGTTCAGGCAGCGGGCCAGGATCCGGGCACTGGTCGTCTTGCCACAGCCCCGGGGGCCGCTGAACAGGTAGGCGTGGTGCACCCGGTCGTTGCGCAGCGCCTGCTGCAGGGGCCCGGTGACATGCTCCTGCCCGATCACCTCACGGAAGGTCGACGGCCGGTACCGCCGGTAGAGGGCGAGCGCCACAGGAGGACCCTAGCTGCCAGGGCCGTCAACGGCAGGGGGGCAGGGACCCCCCGCGCACCCGCCAGAGCCCGCCTACCCTTGCTGCCTTCCGGCCCTGGGGGGGTTTGGTGGGGTGACGCCGCACGGGGGGCTGGCCCCGAGTGTATGCCGCCCGGACAGGGTCCCGCGCCGGCGCGGCGCGGTCCGGCGTCGCCGACATCCTGGGTGGTCGTATCACTTCCTGGGTGGTGCTATCGCCTCCTGGGTGTTCGACCGCCCAAGAAGCGACACGACGATCAGGAAACCTGATCATCGTTCGGCGGGGCGGACGCGGTTCGGCGGGTCACCCCCGGTCCGGGTACCCTGCCCGGCGGAGGATTCGCCTAGTGGCCTAGGGCGCACGCTTGGAAAGCGTGTTGGGGGCAACCCCTCGCGAGTTCGAATCTCGCATCCTCCGCCATGAGCGCCCTACTCCAACTCCGGAGGTTTGTTACCTCCGAGTAGTCGAGTACGTCGCTCAAGGTTGATGCAGCACCTCCGACCTGCGCGGTCGAACGACCATCCCAGTACGGGGCGCCCTTCGTTGGGGGGGCATGTCCGTCACCGAGCCCTGCGCTCGCGGCGGCCGCATCCAGGATCCCGCCGAACGGTTCTCGCAGTTCGGCGCCCCGATTCGGGCGCGCCGCGCGGGGCTGGCACGCGTCCGGACGATGCAAGAGGGCCCGAACGCCTCGGGCGGGCCTTGGGCGCCAGGCCCGTCCTCGCCGCGTTCGCCGCGGCCCTGCGCCACTCGGCGAGGTGCGACGTGTACAGCCCCTCCCGGCGCAGCAGCGCCCCACGCGCCTCGGAGCCGACGGGCAGCGCGTCGTACTCGGCGAGCACCCGCGCCTTGTCCTCGGCCGTGAAACTCCGTCGCCGCGGTCGGGCGGCCGGGTCGGGCTCCTCCACTGCCCCATCATGGGCGCGCGCGAGCAGAGATGCAGTTGTCATGGTCATCGTTGTAGGTGGTCCCGTCTCGCCCTGTACAGATGGACGGCTACTGCCGGTGTCTCACGTCAGCCTGACAGACAGGGGTGTCTTCTTCCTGCGACCCAGCCTCGATCGCTCGGTCCTCGGCCCGACGCTGGAGGTCGAGGTACTGGGCAGTGCTGAGCGGGTAGGTCCGGACGGTGACGTCCACGGGGCGACGAACCCTGCCGACGCGGACCAACTGGGCGACGACCATCGACTTGAGTTCCGACTCTAGGCGCCGGCCAAGCGCCTTGCAGTACTCGTGGGCCGTGTAGATCACCTGCGGCACGATCTTGACGAGTCGCTTGCCGGTCAGGAAGTTGTGATCCAGGTCCGGCGTGAATTTGGTGTGCCTTAGCGCCGCAACGATCAGCTCGACGTTGCGCCGGACGCGGTCCCGGGAGTCCTCCAGCTTCCGATCGCGGATCGACTCTAGGAACTCGTAGCGAGGCGCCAGTGGTGCCGGATCACCGGCCGTATGACCGACGTAGAAGAGCCCGTAGTCGGCGTACTCGCACATCCTGACGAACGGGTCGTCCTCGATAGCGTCGACGGTGACCCAGTAGGTGTCGGACTCCGGGTCGGCCAGGTGCTCCTCCTGCCGGCGCCGGATGTGCTCGGTCCAGAAGTTAGTGACCTCCTGCTCGTACTGACGATGCAGATCAGTCGTGGCGTGGAAGGGGCGCACGATGACGCAGGTGCAGAAGAACCCGTCCGATGACTCTTTGGCCAACGTGCTGAGCACCGCCGTCACGATCTCGTTATCGGTGAGGATCGCGCCGCGGGAAGCGTCCCAGCCCGGGTCGATCGGCTCGATGCCAGAGCCGGGGTGCCCATGGGCGATGAACTCGCTAATGAGCGTCGCGAACAGGCGAAGCTGACTGCTCTTGACAGCGCCAGCCAGGACCGACGGCTGCCGGCTCGTGGCAATATGCCGCAAGATGCTTTCCGACAGCCTGACGCCCTGCCGCACCATGTCGCCGTACGGGTCGTTGCGCTGGTAGTGGTTGAGTTCGCGCTCTTGCAGAGTCACGGTGCCGTCGCGCAGGTGCACCCGCGGCACCGGCAGTGTGCGGCCGTCGCCGCCGAGCGCCGGGGCCGAGCCGATGAATACGCGTTCGTCGGCCCGCCACTGGACGACATCCGTGGCGCACTTCGCCATGTGCTCGTATTCGCTGTCCGACAGCCCAGCATTGCGGTACATGAAGGGCGCCATCACCATGCCGGCGTTGTGCGGGCTGTCGATCGCGCTCTTGGTGATCGGCACGCTGTACATCGGCCTGGGGTGTTTCTCCCGATTCGCGCCCTCCATGTGGAGGTACACCATCGAGTTGTTGAACGTCACGACCTCGCTGCCACCCGAGTCGACGAAGTTGGAGGCGGTGTCGATCTGCATTACGCTGGAGTACGTCGAGCCATCGCTGCCGGCGACAACCACGTTGCTCCAGTCCTTCGGGGCCGACGGGTTCTCGAACGGGATGAGCTCGATAAACGACTCCCCGAAGACCCGGTACGCCAGCTCGGCGTCGAGACGCTGCTCCCCGATGGTGGCGCGCATCGTCTTGTGTGAGCCGGTGGCGACCGAGGACGCCGGCGGAACGTGTACCGCTTCGTGGCTAAGGCCGAGCCAGCGGTAGCACAGGTTCTCGAGTTCCATGCGGGCGTTCTTGACCCGGCTGCGGTGCCGGTCGTCCGTGTCGCTGTGCTCCTCCCAGATGTCCACGTCGGCGTTGTACGCCGCCACCTTGGATGCGATAAGATCCTTGATGAACGGGCGCGGCGCCAGTTCCTGCAGTTGCTGAGCGGTGCGGTGCAGGAGTTGCTTCCGTTCCTCGCCGCGAACCGCCTCGCGGGCATAGATGAGTTCGGCCAAGGCCTCCGTGGGGGTCATATCCGCCAGCGCGTCCCTGATGTCGTCCAACCGGACCGCGGTGTCGGCGTGCAGGGTCGGTGCCAGCGTGTAGCGAGTGGCCCCTGCCCCCTGCCCGGAAACTTCCACGAGGCGGTGATCGAGCACCATCCTGGCCACGAGCTTGTGGTACGCCTGGACCGTCACGTTGTCACGGGTCGGTGCGTTGTCGGCGACGAGTACGACACCCTCACCGGTGAGCTTCTCGTGAATCTCGGCGATGGTCGCACCGACCTCAGGAGGGACGGTGCGGAGATGCTTGATGATCGCCTGCTCCCGCTCGGCGACGTCGAGCTTGCGCTGCTCAGACATCGGGCTGCTCCGTCGGGTGGCTCTGGGCGGCCTGCTGGATGCCGGAGATCGACCGCTTGCCGCTCCAGCCTCGGGCGCGGAAGTCAGCCCAGACGTCCGGCGTGGCGCCGCCGTGGTGTGTCACTCGGCGCCGGACATCCACGATCGTCGCATGCCGGATCGTCTCGGCCACGCCCGTGAGCGCGCAGGTGCCCTGCGGAAGCTTCGGCAGCCCGCGGACCATCTCTGCTGGCGCGTCGGCGAAGACCCCGCGCAAGGAGTCCAACTGATCCGGCTCGATGGAGTGGACGAACCTGGTGAGGAGCCGCTTGAGGATCGAGCGGTCGACGTCTGCCGGGCTCTGGGTCGTCAGGATCAGGCCGAGCCGGTAGTGGCGACCGATGCGGGCGATCTCGCGCAGCACCTGCGTCGAGACCTGCTTGTCTTCGTTCGGGGCGACCAGGTGGAACTCGTCGATCGAGAGCACCGTGAACGGGATCTTCTTCTCGCGGGCCAGGTCCTGGAGGTCACGCGCCACGGCGGCCGCGATGATCCGCAGGTCGCTGAGCAGCAGCCCTCGGCAGTCGATGTTGATGAACGCACCCGGCTGCAACGCGCTCACCCAATCGAATCGGGGACCGATGTAGGCGAGCCGCTCCAGGGCCCGCACCCTCTGTTGGGCCGGGCGCAGCGTGCTTGCGGCCTCCATCTTGAGGTTTGGAGCCTGGGTCTCGATCTCATTGGCCAGGTCGTCGACGCCGAATGCCGACCGGCGCCGCTGCTGGATCTCGCGCCGCAGGACGTCGAAGGAGTAGCCGATCAACGTCTCGATGTTGGTGCCCCGATTCACGCCGGCCACGGCGTCGATCAGATCCTCGCGGGTCAGGGAACCGAGCGGCAGCGTGAAGCCGCCGCGCCCGGGCACGAGGTTCATGCCACCCAGCTCCACGGCGGCGTGCACCATCTCGCCGTTAACGTCGAGGTTCACCTGCGGCACGCCGAGGCAGTGGAGCTCCTCGCCGATCACGCCGCGGGTGTAGCTCTTGCCGCTGCCGATGCCGCCAACGATGAGGATGTGCCGCTGAATTGCGCCGGGACTGAGGGTCACCTGTACGCGCTCGTCATTGTGGAGGTTGCCGATGTGGATGCCGTCGTCGGGGTTGGACGGGAAGCCCATCGCCAGGCTGATCTGATCGGCTGAGGGACGGATCACGATCGCTCCGGCCCGCGGCAGCGTCCGGACCTCTGTCGTCGCGCCGCCAGCGAGGGCAGACAGCTCCTCGACTGGCTCGGTGCGCGCGATCCGGTAGATGACCGTCGACTCGCCTTCGTGGGCGTAGTCGCTGTCGAAAGGCAGCACGTCGCGCACGGTAGCGCTCTGAGGGTCCTCGTGCGGGTTGATCTCGTGGACATCGAGGACCCGTGCAAGGACCCAGGACCGCTCCGGGGAGCCGGGACTCCGGGCCTCGATCGAGACGAAGTCGCCCGGGCTGACCGCCGCGCCAGGGCTGAGCCGGAACCGCACCTCCTCGAAGGTCGGCGACGACTGATCGCTGATGACCGAACCGAGGATGTGGTAGGCAGGCTGCTCGTCGGTAGGCATCAGCTCCGCGTCGATGGCCTCGCTGCCCGCCGTTGCTGCACGCTCCGACATCGCGACCTCCATTAACCAGTAACCAGACAACGGTTAACAGTACATCAAGTGGCATGCGATGCAAGCGACGCGCCGAGCTGCTGGGCGAGGTGCCGCGCGATCACCTCCGCCCAGAGGTGGGGAAAGGCGTTGCCGACGAGCCGCTCTTGCCAGCTCGGGTGGTGGATGAACCGGAAGTCGTCACGGAAGCCCTGGAGTCGCGCAGCTTCGCGGATGGTGAGCGAGCGTGGCTGGGCGTAGTGGAGGAACCGGCCAGAGCCAGGGTTATGGAAGTTGGTCGTGATCGTGCGGGCCAGACCACGACGGTGCAGGCGGGCGTACGCCTGGGAGTAGTAGCGCCTACCACCTGCCGCCTCCGTCGGCGGACGGCGCCCCTCGACGACCTTCTCCAACCGAGCGACCAGCTCCGGACCGTGACCCCATGGCTGATGGTTCTCTGGCGGGAACCAGCCGCCGCCAAGCCGTCGCACGTAGTCGGAAGGCGCCTGCCCCGATCCATGGTCGAGATCGCGGAGCGCCTCTCCGACGGTCACAAAGTCCTTCAGCGTTTCGACGCCGGCCTTGTAGTGCGGCGCCATCTCGTAGGCGGCCGCGGCGGTGCATCCTATTCGTGGGGCGGCGCCGAGGATGGTGTCGATCGTGTCGATCGACGGTTTGACGAGCTTCTCGCTCCGGTAGTCCCAGACCCGTCGCTTCCCAGCGTGCGTAGGTGGAGGTGGGGTCGGCCGTACCCCAGTGCGCACGTCGTACCCGATGACGAGGGTTCGCTGGCGCGACTGGGGCAGTCCGTACGAAGCCGCGTTCAGGACGCCCGTCCAAACACTGTAGTGCGGCGACAGCGCCTTGAGCGCAGCGGCCAGCTCAGCCCGATCCGACACCGCCGGCACGTTCTCCATGACGAAGAACAGGGGGCGCATATCGGTGATAAGACGGAAGAAGTCGCCGAGGAGGGCGTTTCGGGCATCCCCCACCCGGCGCGCCCCTGCCGTGGACCAGCCCTGACACGGCGGGCAGCCCAGTAGACCAGCGATGGGCTTGCCGTCCGCGCGCTCACGAATGCGGTCGGCGGTCACCTCCCGGACGTCGACCAGCTCGTACGGCACGTCCCTGCCGTAGTTCTCCTGGTACGTGTCACGGGCGGCGGGATCCACGTCGTTCAAGTAGGCAATGTCGAAGCCGGCACCGCTTCGAAACCCCTCGGCAACCGAACCCACGCCGGCGAAGAGCTCGACTACTGCCCACGACTTGCTCCACGGACTCCCAGCGCTCCGCGCCATCCTGAAGACCCTCTCATCGACGTGCTGTCTTCGTGGCGCTAACCTACCGTCGACATATATAATTCGCCAAGGAGCCGACGGGGCGAGTCTTCACGTGGTCGCACGGAAGCGCAGGACGAGCATCGAGTGGCCGACCGAGGTCGACGATCGGCTCCGTCTGCTTGTCGATCTCGCCGGCAAGTCGCCCACCCTGAGCGGGGCGTCTAGTGCCAATGAGTTACTGGCGGCGCTCGTCTGCCAGCAGCCGCTGGAACCGGATGCGTTGGCGAGGATGATCGCCCGGTACCGGGGCCTCGAGCTGAGCGAGGTCGACAGAGCCACAAGCGCCAAGGGAGGCGCGCCGACGCCGAGCCGAGGCCGCCCGCGGCTCAGGTGAAGCTGTAGGAGGGGGTCAAGTTGCCCGTGAACTACGAGCCGTGGGCTTCGTCACCAGCGGCGCGCAGGGCCATGCAAGGCAACCGCTCGCGCGACACCAAACCTGAGCTGGCAGTACGGCGGCTCATCCACGCGGCAGGGTTGAGATACCGAGTCGACGTGCGGCCCAAGCGTGACCTGCCGCGTCGAGCCGACATCATGTTCACCAGGCAGCGCATTGCTGTGTTCATCGACGGTTGCTACTGGCACGGGTGCGAGCAGCACGTGCGGGTGCCATCGAAGGCGAACGCCGACTACTGGAACAAGAAGCTGGCTCGGAACGTCGAGCGGGACACAGAGACGACAGCGCTGCTCGAGCAGGCCGGCTGGCGGGTGCTGCGGTACTGGGAACACGAGGCGCCAGAGAGCGTCGCTGAGTCGATCGTGCGAGCGGTCCGACGCACTGCGGCCGGGTAGGTGGCCGTGCGGCGTCGGCGGGCTCTCGACCCGGCACTACCCCACGGACTTGGAGCCCGTCGGCGAGACGGTCGAGGAGACCTCGCGGCCGACCAGCAGGTCCTCCGTGTCCCGCCGGTTCGTCGCGATGACCGAGACGGCCGACCTGCTCGCCAAGGACCTCACCGGACTGGACCTGGTGATCGACGGGGTCTACTTCGCCGAGCACCTGCGCGTGGTCCCCCTGGGCGTCGACATCGACGGAACCAAGCACCTGGGTTTCCCCCGTAGCGTGGAGACATCGCCATGAGGACGGGCGACGGTAGAGGCGCTGCGGAGGTTCGATCAGGACTTCCAGCAGGGTACGGTGCGGCTGGTCCTGGAGACGGGTAAGCCGATCGCGCAGGTGGCCCGGGACCCGGGGGATGAGCGCGGGCACTCTGGGCAAATGGGTGGGCCGGGAGCTCCGAGCCCACGGGCGGGGCGAGAGCGCGCTGCGGAGGACGAGCGCGCGGAGTTGGTCGACTGCGCCGGCAGGTGGCGGAGCGGCAGATGCAGCGGGACGTCCTCAAACGCTCGGTGGCCCTTTGGCTTCAAGAGGTGATGGGCCGGTAGCCGTCGCCACCCACATCGTCACCCAGAGGGTCGAGCACGGCATCCCGAAAGCGACAAGCTGCCGGGCGACGGGGGTGTCGCCGGCCTGGCTCTACAAGTGGCGCGACGGCGAGGTCTCGCTGCGCCGGGCGCGTCGGCGGGCGCTGGCCAAGCTGATCCGGGCCCTGTTCGGCAGACACGGGGCACGTACGGCTCGCCGCTGATCACCGCTGATCTGCGGGAGGCCGGCTGGCGGGTGTCGGAGAAGACGACGGCGTCGATCATGGCCGAGCTGGGTTTGGTGCCCGCCCGAACGCCGACGGCAGGGCTCACCGGTTCACCAGGCGGCGGAACGCCCGGGCGTCGTACACCGCGGCCCCGCCCGGGTCGTTGTTGAAGTAGACGAACACCTCCCCGCCGGGCCACGCCTCGGCCAGCCGCCGCCGCCAGGTGCGCAGCGCCGCCGCCCCGTACCGGGGCCAGGGGGCCGCCGCGCCTGCGTGCAGCCGCAGGTACCCCCAGCCAGCGGTGCGCCACAGCGGGGTGACCGGCCGGCTGCCCCGGTCCGCCCAGCACAGCGCGGCGCCGCGGCGGGCGAGCAGCCCGGCCACCTCCTCGGTCCACCAGCTCGCGTGCCGCGGCTCCACGGCCACCCGCACCCCGGCCGGGAACGCGGCCAGCGTCGCGTCGAGCCGCTCCGGCGCCGCCGGCAGGTCCGGGGGCAGCTGCACGAGCACCGGGCCGAGCCGGTCGCCCAGCCCCGCGGCCCGGTCCAGCAGCCGGGCGACCGGCTCCTCGGGGTCGCGCAGCCGCCGGACGTGGGTGAGGTAGCGGCTGGCCTTGACGGCAACCAGGAAACCGTCGGGGGTAGCCGCCCGCCAGCGCTCGAACACCGACCGCTCAGGCAGCCGGTAGAACGCGTTGTTCACCTCGACGGTGTCGAACTGCTCGGCGTACGCCGACAGCCAGTGGCGCTGCCCCAGCCCCGGCGGGTAGAGGACCCCGCGCCAGTCCCGGTACTGCCAGCCCGAGGTGCCGACCCGCACGGCCACCCGGCCAGGGTAGGTAGCCGCACCGCACGCCGCGCGCCCCCCGCCGAGCACAGTGCCTGCTCAGGTGGAGTTGTCTAGACTCTGCGTGTGATCTTCCAGGCGGTCGGTGAGGGCAGGCCGTACCCCGACCATGGCCGGACGCAGCGGGACTGGGCGGAGCTGCCGCCCCGGCAGGTGCGGCTGGACCAACTGGTGACCACCAAGCGGACCCTCGACCTGGACGCCCTGCTGTCGGAGGACTCGACCTTCTACGGGGACCTGTTCGCCCACGTCGTCGAGTGGCGCGGCCGGCTCTACCTGGAGGACGGGCTGCACCGGGCCCTGCGCGCGGCGCTGCAGCAGCGCAACGTGCTGCACGCCCGGGTCCTGGTGCTCGATGATGCGGACGGGGCCGGCGCGTGAGCCTGCTCACCCCCACCGGGTACGACGGCCGCCGCCGGCACAGCGGTCGGCGTACCGCGGTCACCCTGCTGGTGGCCCTGCTGCTGGTCGTCGCCGCGGGCTACGTGAGCTGGCAGATGGTGACGGCCACCGCCTCGCCCGCGGCGAACCCCAGTGGCTGCCCCGCCCCCAGCCTCGCCCCGTCCACCGCGGCCGTGGCCCCGGCGCAGGTGCAGGTCAACGTGTACAACGCGACCAACCGCCCCGGGCTGGCCCGCCAGGTCGCCGACGAGCTCATCAAGCGCGGGTTCGGCGTGGCGTCGGTGGCCAACGACCCGCTGAACAAGAAGATCGCCGCCCCGGCCGAGGTACGGCACGGCCCCGGTGGGGCGGCCCAGGCGGCGCTGGTGGCCACCCAGGTGCCGGGGGCGGTCCTGGTTCCCGACGCGCGCACCGACGGCAGCGTGGACCTGGTCCTCGGGGACGGCTACAAGCAGCTCGGCCCTCCGCCGGCCGCCGGCAAGACCGCCCCGGCCACCGTCACCCCCTCGCTGCCCGCCGGCTGCTGACCCCCCCGCCCCCCGCCCCGCCCCCCGCCCTTGTAGCGATCATGCGCGTCTGAAGCCGTCAACTTCTGCATGATCGCTACGAGAGGGCCTGCGTGATCGCTACGAGGGCGGGGGCGAGCTCCCCCCGAGGGCGGCGTGGGCCTGCTCGTCCACGTCGTAGCGGCGGATGTAGGTGCCCAGGAAGGCCTGCAGGCTGGCCGCGAACGGCAGCGCCACCACCGCCCCCACGGCGCCGAGCAGCGCGGCCCCGGCGATGACCGACCCGAACGCCACGGCCGGGTGCAGCTGCATGGTTCGTGCGGTGATCCGGGGCTGCAGCACGTAGTTCTCGAACTGCTGGTAGACGAGGATGAACATTGCCACCCACAGCGCGTCCAGCGGCTGGTGGGTCACGGCGACGAGCAGCGGCAGCGCCCCGGCGACGTACGTCCCCACGGTGGGGATGAACTGCGACGCGGTTCCCACGAAGATGGCGACGGCCAAGGCGTAGGGCAGCCCGATGAGCAGGAAGAAGACGTAGTGGCTGACCGCCGAGATCAGCGCGAGGATGCCCCGGGAGTACAGGTAGCCGCCGGTCTTGTCCACGGCGATGTCCCAGGCGCGCAGCACCTCCCGCTGCCGATGCGGGGGGAGCACCGAGCACACCGTACGGCGGAAGCGCGGTCCGTCGGCGGACAGGTAGTAGGTGAACAGCAGCACGGTGACGCCCTGGAAGAGCAGCCCGAGCAGGGACGCGCTGACGCCGACAACGTTGCCGGCCAGGCGCCCGGCGTACCCGGAGAGGGAGCCACCGCGGTTCATCAGCTCCCGCTGCACGGTGGCCACCGAGATGTCGGTGTTGAAGACGCGGTTCACCAGCCGGATCGCACCGTCGACCCATCCCGGCACGGCCGCGGCGATGCTCTGCACCTGCCCGACGAACAGCGAGCCCAGCGCCGCGACGAAGCCGCCGACGACGAGCAGCAGACCCAGGAACACCAGCGCGGTGGCCAGGCCGCGGGACAGGCCACGGGCGGCGAGCCGGTTGACCAGCGGTTCGATGGCGAAGGACA
>JBMOMI010000079.1:0-11554 GCA_049325235.1 Actinomycetota bacterium
CCTCCGCGACCCGGAGGAACGAGACCGCCGCGGGCTGGCTGATGACCGCGCCCGTCCTGGTCATCCTCGGGTTGTTCCTGGTCGTCCCCGTCGCCATGGCAGCGTGGGTGAGCGTCTCGGACTGGACCGGGCGGGGCAGTCCGCTGAGCAGCGACGTCGGCTTCGTCGGCGCGGACAACTACCGCACCATGCTGACCGGCGGGGGGCTGGTCACCCGCGACTTCGGCCTCGCGCTGCGCAACAACCTCTGGTACGTCGTGCTCGTCGTCCCCCTGCAGACGGTGATCTCGCTGTTCCTCGCCGTGCTGGTCGGGCGTCGCGCGGTGCGCGGACGGGGGTTCTTCCGGACCGCGTTCTACTTCCCGTCGGTGACCAGCTCGGTCGCGATCGTCGTGGTGTTCCTGTTCCTGTTCAGCGCTTCCGGCGCGGTGAACAAGTTCCTGTCCTACCTGAGCATCGACGGCCCGAACTGGTTCAACGACCCGCGGGGGGTGCTGCACGTGCTGCTGGGCGCGGTCGGGGTCGACTCGGGACCCGCCGGGCTCACCGGCGGAGGCCCGCTGGGGGTCACGTGGTGGGACTGGCTGGCCGGCCCCAGCGTCGCGATGACGACTCTGATCCTGCTCGCGGTCTTCACCACGTCCGGCACGTTCATGCTGCTGTTCATCGCCGCGCTGCAGAGCATCCCGGGCGAGGTGGACGAGGCCGCGATGGTGGACGGCGCGAACGCCCGGCAGCGGTTCTTCCGGGTGACCCTGCCGCAGCTGAGGCCGACGCTGTTCACCGTCATCACACTCGGGCTGATCGGCACGTGGCAGGTGTTCGACCAGATCTACGTCGGCACGCAGGGGGGCCCGGCGAAGACGACGGTGACGCCCGCGTACCTGTCGTACACCGCGTCGTTCACCAACGGCCGCTGGGGGCAGGGCGCCGCGATCGCCTTCATCCTCTTCGCGATCATCGTGGTGTTCACCATCGTCCAGCGGATCGTGCTGCGCGAGAGGGAGACCGTGCCGCGACGCAAGCGCTTCGTCCAGACGCTGCCGAGAGCGGGGAGCAAGCTGTGACCACGCAGATAGGAACGCCGGCGCCCACGACCGCGCCGCGACCGGCGCCCCGGCGCGATCGGGAGCGTCGGGTCAGCCTCGTCACCGTGTTCAGCTACACGCTGCTCGTGGCGATCGCGGTCGTCTACCTGTTCCCGTTCCTCATCCAGATCGCCTCGTCCTTCAAGACGGACGCCGACGCGGCGCAGAACCCGCTGTCGCTGGCGCCGAACCCGTTCACGTACGCGGCGTACGAGCAGCTGTTCAACCGCTCGGACTTCCCCCTGTGGACCCGGAACTCGTTGATCGTCACCGTGTTCGTCACCCTCGGCAGGGTCTTCTTCAACTCCCTGGCGGGCTACGCGCTGGCCCGCCTGCAGTTCCGCGGCCGCGGCCTGGTCTTCGCCGGCCTCGTCGCGGTCATGGCGGTGCCCGGCGTCGTCCTGCTGATCCCGAAGTTCCTCGTGGTCAACCAGCTCGGCATCTACAACTCGTTCGCCGGGATGATCCTGCCGCTGCTCGCCGACGCGGCCGGGATCTTCATCATGAAGAACTTCTTCGAGTCGATCCCCCGCAGCGTCGAGGAGGCCGCGCGCATCGACGGTGCCGGCGTGTTCCGCACGTACTGGTCCGTGGTCCTGCCGATGGCCCGCCCAGCGCTGATCACGCTCGTGATCCTGTCGTTCCAGGGGTCGTGGAACGAGCTCGCGCACTTCGTCGTGTCGAGGTCCGACCCGGGCCTCAACACGCTCACCACCGGGGTGGCGTCCCTGGCGGCCGGGGCGCTGGGGCAGGCGCAGCAGTTCCCGCTGAAGCTGGCGGCGGCCCTGATGATGACGATCCCGGTGGCGGTGCTGTTCTTCGTCTTCCAGCGGCAGATCATGAGCACCACCGAGGGCGCGGTCAAGGAGTAGCCGTCAGCTCCACACGGCGCGCACGAGCAGTGCGATCGCGCTGACGCTCGCGATGCCGAGCACCGCCGGGCGGGTGCGGCCGGCGTCGATGTGGTGCCGCCACCGCCGCGCGAGCCACGCGCCGACCAGGGTCGCCGGCAGCAGCAGGGCGCCGGTGCCCAGGGCGCGGACGTCGACGACCCCGGCGACGAGCAGCGCCGTCAGCGACACGGCGTGCCCGACGGCGAAGAAGGCGGCGAGGGTGGCGCGGATGCGCGGCCCGGAGGCGCCGGAGTAGAGCACCGCCAGCGGCGGTCCCCCGATGCCGGCCGCCGTACCACCCACGCCGCCCAGGGCGCCGGCCACCGCGAGGTTGCGCCGGTTGACGGGCAGGTGGACGCCGCTGAGGGTGACCGCGACCGCCATCAGCACCATGAGGGCCACCGTGACGCCGACCCCGTCCGGTCCGAGGGCGCCGACCACCCAGACGCCGCCGGCGGTGCCGACGAGGCGGCCACCCAGGCTCCAGCGCAGCCCGTGCCAGTCGACGTGCCGCCACTCCTGGGCGAGCGTCGTCCACGGCAGCACCCCGGACAGGACGAGCATGGCCGCCGGCACCAGCCGGTCGTCCACGAGCAGCAGCACCGGCGACGCGACCAGGGCCAGGCCGAATCCGACGGTGCCCTGCACGAGGGAGCCGAGCACGACGGCGCCCGCGCACACGACCAGGGCAGCGAGGCCGAGGTCGAGCACGCGGGCGCCTTCGGGTGGCCGAGCCGTCAGGAGGCGATCAGCGAGCGCAGCACGTACTGCAGGATCCCGCCGTTGCGGAAGTAGTCCGCCTCGCCGGGCGTGTCGATCCGGACGCGGGCGTCGAACTCCACCTGCTCGCCGGACTCCTTGGTGGCCGTGACCTTCACCGTCCGCGGCGTCCGGCCCTCGCCCAGCTCGGTGATCCCGGTGACGTCGAAGGTCTCGGTGCCGTCCAGCCCCAGCGACGCCGCGGACTCGCCGTCCGGGAACTGCAGTGGCAGCACGCCCATCCCGATGAGGTTCGAGCGGTGGATGCGCTCGTAGCTCTCGGCGATGACGACGCGGACGCCGAGCAGCCGGGTGCCCTTGGCCGCCCAGTCGCGGCTGGAGCCCGAGCCGTACTCCTTGCCGGCGAGCACGACGAGCGGGATCCCCTGCTCGGCGTAGTGCTGGGCCGCCTCGTAGATCGTGGTCTGCTCACCGCCGGCGGTGAAGTCACGCGTGAAGCCGCCCTCGACGCCGTCGAGCAGCAGGTTCCGCAGCCGGATGTTCGCGAACGTGCCGCGGATCATCACCTCGTGGTTGCCGCGCCTCGAGCCGTAGGAGTTGAAGTCCTTCCGCTCGACGCCGTGCTCGGTCAGGTACTTCCCGGCGGGGCTGTCCGGCTTGATGGAGCCGGCCGGGCTGATGTGGTCGGTGGTCACCGAGTCGCCCAGCAGTGCCAGCACCCGGGCACCGGTGACGTCGGTGACCGGCTCGGCCTCGCGCTGCATGCCCTCGAAGTACGGGGGCTTGCGCACGTACGTCGACTCCGGGTCCCAGGAGAACGTCTCCCCCTGCGGCGTCGGCAGCGACCGCCACCGCTCGTCGCCGGCGAACACGTCGGCGTAGTCCTTCGTGAACATCTCCTGGCTGATCGCCTCGTCGATGACCCGCTGCACCTCGGCCGGCGTCGGCCAGATGTCGCGCAGGTACACGTCGTTGCCGTCGGGGTCCGAGCCGATCGGCTCGTTCTCGACGTCCCAGTCCATCGTCCCGGAGAGCGCGTAGGCGATGCACAGCGGCGGCGAGGCCAGGTAGTTCATCTTCACGTCCGGGTTGATCCGGCCCTCGAAGTTCCGGTTCCCGGACAGCACCGAGACGACCGCGAGGTCGTTCTCCTGCACCGCGTTCGACACGGCCTCCGGCAGCGGACCGGAGTTGCCGATGCACGTGGTGCACCCGTAGCCGACGAGGTGGAAGCCGAGCTTCTCCAGGTACGGCACGAGCCCGGCCTTCTCGTAGTAGTCCATGACCACCTTGGAACCGGGGGCCAGCGACGTCTTCACCCACGGCTTGGTGGACAGGCCCTTCTCCACCGCCTTCTTGGCCAGGAGCCCGGCCGCGACCATCACCGACGGGTTGGAGGTGTTGGTGCACGAGGTGATCGACGCGATGGCGACGTGGCCGTGGTCGAGCTCGACCTCGGTGCCGTCGGCGAGCGTCACCGGGACGCGCCGCGTGGGCCGGTCGTTCTCGGCGTGGACGACGTGAGGCTTGTCGGTCTCGCGGACGGGCGAGTCAGGGGTCGGCGCGTCGCTGGCCGGGAAGCTGCCGACCACGGCCTCGTCGACGTCGTCGTCCGGCGCGTAGTCGACCAGGGCACCCCGGAAGGCGCGCTTGGCGTCGCTCAGCGCCACCCGGTCCTGGGGCCGCTTCGGCCCGGCGATGCTCGGCACCACCGTGGACAGGTCGAGCTCGAGGTACTCGGAGTAGCGGGCCTCGCGGGACGGGTCGTGCCAGAGGCCCTGCTCCTTGGCGTACGCCTCGACGAGGGCGAGCTGCCGGGGGCTGCGGCCGGTCAGGCGCAGGTAGTCCAGCGTCACGTCGTCGATCGGGAAGATGGCGCAGGTGGAGCCGAACTCGGGGCTCATGTTTCCGATCGTGGCGCGGTTGGCGAGCGGAACGGCGGCCACGCCCTCGCCGTAGAACTCGACGAACTTGCCGACCACGCCGTGCTTGCGCAGCATCTCGGTGATCGTCAGCACGACGTCGGTTGCCGTTGCGCCAGAAGGGATCTCGCCGGTCAGCTTGAAGCCGACCACGCGCGGGATGAGCATGCTCACCGGCTGGCCCAGCATCGCCGCCTCGGCCTCGATGCCGCCGACCCCCCAGCCGAGGACGCCGAGCCCGTTGACCATCGTCGTGTGCGAGTCGGTGCCCACGCACGTGTCCGGGTACGCGACTCCGTCTCTGTCGAACACCACGCGGGCGAGGTGCTCGATGTTCACCTGGTGCACGATGCCGGTGCCGGGCGGCACGACCTTGAAGTCGTCGAACGCCGTCTGGCCCCAGCGCAGGAACTGGTAGCGCTCGCCGTTGCGCTCGTACTCGATCTCGACGTTGCGCTCGAACGCGTCCGGGCTGCCGAAGACGTCGACGATCACCGAGTGGTCGATGACCAGCTCGGCCGGAGCCAGCGGGTTGATGCGGGTGGGGTCGCCCCCGAGCTCGGCGACGGCCTCGCGCATCGTCGCGAGGTCGACGACGCACGGGACGCCGGTGAAGTCCTGCATGATCACGCGCGCCGGCGTGAACTGGATCTCGGTGTGCGGCTCGGCGTTCGGGTCCCAGGACGCGAGCGCCGAGATGTGCTCGGCGGTGGTGTTCGCGCCGTCCTCGGTGCGCAGCAGGTTCTCCAGCAGCACCTTGAGGCTGAACGGCAGGGCGGCGGCGCCCTCGACGGCGCCGAGCCGGTAGATCTCGTAGCTGGAGCCGCCGACCTCGAGGGTCCCCTTGGCTCCGAAGGTGTCCTTGCTCGCGGCGGTGCTCACGCTGGCTCCTTCCGTCGGGCGCGGTGGCCGTTCACCCATCCTGGCCCACCGCGGCGCGGCGCTCGATCCGGGACGACAGGTATCTCGACGTCAAGATATCTAACCAGACGGCGTCCCCGCTGTCACGCCACCAGCGCGCGCGTCCTCGGTCAGGAGGCGGGGGCCAGGTGGGCGACGCACTCCACGTGGTGCGTCTGCGGGAACAGGTCGAAGGCCCGCAGGCCGGCCAGCCGGTAGCCGGCGGCCGCGAAGTAGGCGACGTCCCGGGCCAGGGAGGCCGGGTCGCAGGCGACGTAGGCCACCGCGCGCGGCCGCAGCCGGGCGACCGCGTCGACCACCGGCCGGCGGGCCCCGGTACGCGGTGGGTCGAGCACGACGACGTCCGCGGACGTCGCGCCCCCCAGGTCCGGGCCCACCCGGGCGTGGCGCACCGTCACCTGCGGCAGGTCGTGCACGTTGCGCCGCGCGTCCGCGGCGGCCCGGGCGTCGCCCTCGACCGCCAGCACCTCGCCGTCGGCGCCCACCGCCTGCGCCAGAGCCACCGCGAACAGCCCGGCACCGGCGTAGAGGTCGACGGCCCGCTCCCGCGGCCGCGGCGCGAGGGCCTCGTGCACCGCGCCGGCGAGCGCGGCGGGCGCACCGGGGTGCACCTGCCAGAACCCCGAGCCGGTCACCCGGAACGTCCGCGGCCCGCCGGGCAGGTCGACGGTCTCGGCGACCCAGGTGCGACCGCGCAGCCGCTCCAGGCCACCCGAGCCGGTCAGGGCGACCGACGTCCCGGCGTCCAGCCGCGGCACCCGGGGACGCCGCCCCTGGCGGTCCGGCGTCACCAGCACCAGCCGGTCCTCCCCTGCCGCCGACGCGACCACCTCGACCGCCGACGTGCCCGGCCACGAGGCCGCGGGGACGCCGAGCTCCCGCACCCGCGGCGACGCGATCAGGCAGTCGTCCACCACCTGGACGTCGTGGGAACGGTGCCGGCGGAAGCCGAGGCGCCCGTCGGGCGTGGCCGCCAGCTGCACGCGGGTCCGCCACCCCATCCCGGTCTCGACGTCCGCGCCGGGCCCTCCGACCGGCTCGACGACCACGTCGACGTCCAGCCCGGCGAGCCGGCGCAGCTGCTCGGCGACGACGTCCGCCTTCAGCCGCCGCTGCGCGGCCGGCGCGGCGTGCTGCCAGTCGCAGCCCCCGCAGCGGCCCGGGCCGGCGAACGGGCAGGGCGGGCGCACCCGGTCCGGCGAGGGCTCGAGCACCTCGACCGCGTCCGCCCGCCAGAACCGGTCGCCCTCGGTCCCCTCGGTGACGCGGGCCAGCACGCGCTCGCCGGGCAGGGCGTGCCGGACGAACACCACCCGGCCGGCGTGCCGAGCCACGCAGTGACCGCCGTGCGCGACCGGGCCGACGGCGAGCTCCAGCAGACCCTCGCAGGGCGTCGTCACGCCCCGGTCCCCGTCGGCGTCCCGCCGGGCACGTCGTGCCACTGGTCGACCCCCTGGGACGACCGCAGCTGCCACGGCACGCTGGCCACCACGACCCCGGGCATGAAGTGCAGCCGGGACTTCAACCGCAGCGCGCTCTGGTTGTGCAGCAGCTGCTCCCACCAGTGCCCGACGACGTACTCCGGTACGTAGACCACGACGAGGTCGCGCGGGCTGTCCCGCCGCAGGGCGCGCACGTACTCCAGCACGGGCCTGGTGACGTCGCGGTACGGCGAGTCGAGCACCTTGAGCGCTACCGGCAGCTCCCGGCGCTCCCAGTCGGCCATCAGCGCCCGGGTCTCCGCCGGGTCGACGTTGACGGTCACGGCCTCGAGCGCCGAGGGACGGGACGCCCGGGCGTACGCGAGCGCCCGCAGCGCCGGCTTGTGGATCTTGGAGACGAGCACCACCGCGTGCACGCGCGACGGCAGCACCCGCGCGCTCGGCCCCTCGGCCACGGCCAGCTCGCGGGCCACGTGGTCGTAGTGCCGGCGGATCGCCTGCATGAGCAGTGCCAGCACCGCCATCGCCACCAGCGTGATCCACGCCCCGCGCGTGAACTTCGTGGCGAGCACGATGACGAGCACGGTGCCCGTCATCGCCAGGCCGACGGTGTTGATCGCCCGCGAGCGCAGCATCCGGCGCCGCTCGGCGCGGTCGACCGTGGTCCGCAGGTGCCGGGTCCAGTGCCGCACCATGCCGGTCTGGCTCATCGTGAACGAGATGAAGACGCCGACGATGTACAGCTGGATCAGCCTGGTGACCTGCGCGTCGAACGCCACGATGAGCAGGACCGCCGCCGCCGACAGCGCGATGATCCCGTTGCTGAAGGCCAGCCGGTCGCCCCGGGTGTGCAGCTGCCGCGGCAGCAGCCCGTCCCGGGCCAGGATCGAGCCCAGCACCGGGAAGCCGTTGAACGCGGTGTTGGCGGCGAGCACGAGGATCAGCCCGGTGGCGATCGCCACGACGTAGAACGCGGGCGGGAACGTGTCGAAGACGCCCTTGGCGATCTGGCCGATCACCGGGTCCTGCACGAAGTCCTCGCCGACCGGCTGGCCGTCGCGGAGCAGCTGCTCGGAGGGGAACTCGACGAAGTGCAGGTCCATGAGGTTGGCCAGCACCACGACCGACATCAGCATCGTCGCCGACGTGGCACCCAGCAGCGCCAGGGTGGTGGCGGCGTTCTTGCTCTTCGGCTCCCGGAAGGCCGGCACGCCGTTGCTGATCGCCTCCACACCGGTCAGGGCCGCCGCACCGCTGGAGAACGCTCGCAGCACCAGGAACGCCCCGGCCAGGCCGACCAGGCCCTGCTCGAACCCCTCCAGCGGCACCAGGTCGAGCGCGGCGCTCTGGGCCGGGGGGAGGTCCCCGGACAGCCAGCGGACGAAGCCCCAGGCCGCGGTGCCGAGGATCGCCACCATGAACAGGTACGTGGGGACCGCGAACGCACGGCCGGACTCCTTGACGCCCCGCAGGTTGATGGTCATCAGCAGCAGGACGAGCAGGGAGGCCACGAGGGCCTCGTGCCCGCGCAGCGCGGGGAACGCGGCGGCGGCGTACTGGGCGCCCGAGGAGATCGACACCGCGACCGTGAGCACGTAGTCGACGAGCAGCGCGCTGCCGACGGTCAGGCCGGCGCTGGGTCCGAGGTTCGTCGTGACGACCTCGTAGTCGCCTCCGCCGGAGGGGTAGGCGCGCACGTTCTGCCGGTACGAGGCGACGACGACGAGCAGCACGACCACGACGGCGAGGGCCACCCACGGCGACACCGCGTACGCGGTGACCCCCGCGAAGGCCAGCGTGAGCATGATCTCGTCGGGGGCGTAGGCCACCGACGACAGGGCGTCCGAGGCGAACACGGGCAACGCGATGCGCTTCGGCAGCAGGGTGTGGGCCAGGCGCTCGCTGCGGAACGGGCGTCCCACGAGCACACGCTTGGTGGCGTCCACGATGTCGGGCACGAGCGACCATGCTAGGTCCGGGCACGGCCGTCACCACGCGCCGGCCGTGCGTGTAGCGTTCGAGCCGCACGAGCACGGCGGCGCAGGTGTCGCGTCGGTGAGGAGGACCGGTGCACTTCGTGATCATGGGCTGCGGTCGTGTCGGCGCGACCCTCGCCCACAGCCTCGAGGAGCACGGCCACACCGTCGCGGTCATCGACCAGAACCCCGAGGCGTTCCGCCGCCTCGGTACCCACTTCGAGGGGACGACGGTCACCGGCGTGGGCTTCGACCGGGACACCCTCACCGAGGCGCGGATCGCGGACGCCTACGCCTTCGCCGCGGTGAGCAGCGGCGACAACTCGAACATCCTCGCGGCGCGCGTCGCGCGGGAGACGTTCGGCGTCGCCAACGTCGTCGCGCGCATCTACGACCCTCGCCGCGCCGAGGTCTACGAACGCCTCGGCATCCCCACGGTCGCGACCGTCCGGTGGACGGCGGACCAGATGCTGCGCCGGCTGCTTCCCCGAGGCGCGGCGCACGAGTTCCGGGACGCCAGCGGATCGGTCGTGCTGGCCGAGGTCAGCGTGCACCGCGCCTGGGTGGGCCGGCCGCTGTCCGACCTGGAGGAGGTCTCGGGCAGTCGGGTCGCGTTCCTCACCCGGCTCGGCGACGGCCTGGTGCCCACCGCGAAGACGGTCTACCAGGAGGGGGACCTCGTGCACGTGGCGATGCGCTCGGACGACGCCGCCCGCGTCGAGCGGATCCTGGGACAGCCACCGCAGGAGGGGTCCCGATGAGGGTCGTGATCGCCGGCGCGGGCAGCGTGGGCCGCTCGATCGCCCGGGAGCTGCTCGACAACGACCACCAGGTGCTGCTCGTCGACAAGGAGCCGCGGGCGATCAAGATGCAGTCGGTCCCGGACGCGGACTGGCTCCTCGCCGACGCCTGCGAGATCGCCTCGCTGAACGAGGCCGGCCTCGACGGCGCCGACGTGGTCGTGGCCGCGACCGGTGACGACAAGGCGAACCTCGTGGTGTCGCTGCTCGCCAAGACCGAGTACGGCGTCCCCCGCACCGTGGCGCGGGTGAACAACCCCAAGAACGAGTGGATGTTCGACGAGGCCTGGGGCGTCGACGTCGCGGTGTCCACGCCGCGGCTGATGACGGCGCTCGTGGAGGAGGCCGTGGCGATCGGCGACCTCGTGCGGATCTTCACCTTCCAGCAGGGCCACGCCACGATGGTCGAGCTGACGCTGCCCGAGGACTCCCCGCTCGCCGGGACGCCGGTCGGGGAGGTCGCGTGGCCGGCGGACACCGTCCTGGTGTGCATCATCCGCGAGGAGCGGCCGATCGCCCCCAGCCCGGACGACGCGCTCGAGGGGCTGGACGAGCTGCTGCTCATCACGGTCCCCGGCAGCGAGGACGAGCTGCAGCGCCTGCTGGCGCCGGCGACCCACGCCTGACCCGGGTCGTTCGACCCTGCCGGCCCGCAGCGGGTGGGCGGACGGTGGACAAGGGGTGCTCGCCCGCAGCGCTCCCCGCCGAGGGGAGTGAGAGCTCATGACGCTCACCCAGACCACGGGACCTCCGGTACCGCGCCAGCGGTACCCCCTCCACCTGGAGGCCGCTGACGCACCGGCGCCCTCGCGCTGGCTGTGGCTGGTGAAGTGGCTGCTCGCGTTGCCGCACTACGTCGTCCTGGTGTTCCTCTGGACGGCCTTCGTGGTGCTGAGTCTCGTGGCGCTCGTGGCCATCCTGTTCACCGGCCGCTACCCGAGGGCGATCTTCGACTTCAACGTCGGTGTGCTCCGCTGGTCGTGGCGCGTCACGTACTACGCCTACGGGGCGCTGGCCACCGACCAGTACCCACCGTTCACGCTGGACGACGTCCCGGACTACCCGGCCCACCTGGAGGTCGAGTACCCGGAGAAGCTGTCCCGCGGCCTGGCGCTCGTGAAGTGGTGGCTGCTCGCCATCCCGCACTACATCGTCGTCGGCATCTTCGTGGGCTCCGGCACGTGGGCCGTGCAGGGCTCCGACGAGGACTGGCGCTGGGTGTGGGGCGGCGGCCTCATCGGCATCCTCGTCGTGGTGGCCGCCATCGTGCTCGCGTTCACCGGCCGGTACCCGGGCTCGCTGTACGACCTCGTGCTCGGGCTGAACCGCTGGGTGCTGCGGGTCGCCGCATACGCCGGCCTGATGACCGACCGGTACCCGCCGTTCCGGCTCGACCTTGGCCCGCACGAGCCCGAGGCGGGCATCGTGGTCACCAGCGGTCCGCCGTCCGGACCCGCGGGCGCGGGCGCCGCACCGGCCGCCGCACCGCCCGCTGCGCCGGCCGCACCCGGGACGCCGCCGGTCTCCGGGACGGTCACCGCCGGGACGCCACCGCGCAGCCGCTGGACCGCCGGCCCGGTGACGGCGGTGGTGGTCGGCTCGTTCGTCGTCGTGACCTCGCTGGCCCTGCTCTTCGGCGGGGCGGCCGCGCTGTTCGCCGACAGCGTGCTCCGGGACGACGGGTACGTGACGACGGAGCAGCGGTTCGCGTCCACGGACGGCTACGCGATCGTCGTCGGCGACGTGATCCTCGAGGGCACGGGCCCGGCGGACGTGCCGGCGCGGGTGGCCG
>JBMOMI010000080.1:0-11528 GCA_049325235.1 Actinomycetota bacterium
GTCCGGGACCTGCCGCACGACGCGCTTGACCGACAACGGCCGCCCCTCCGGCAGGCGCACGACCGCGAGCCGGCCGGGGCGAGGCCGTGCGCCCCAGCGGACCAGCAGCAGGTCGCCGTCCCGCAGCGTCGGCTCCATCGACACGCCGCGGACCCGGGCAAGACCGATCCCCCGGGCGGGGACCCGCGACCCCGGCTGCGGAGGCTGGTGCACGGCGGTAGTGTCGCGTTGATCGTCAACGTCGTCGAAGGGAATCTCCGGATGCTCTCCCGCTTCTTCCGTCCCGTCGAGGTCAGCGCCCACTGCGACCTGCCGTGCGGCGTCTACGACCCGGCCCAAGCCCGCATCGAGGCGCAGTCGGTCAAGGCCATCGCCGAGAAGATGGCCGGCAACGACGACCCCGACTTCCGTGTCCGCGCACTGATGATCAAGGAGCAGCGCTCCGAGCTGATCAAGCACCACCTCTGGGTGCTCTGGACCGACTACTTCAAGCCGCCCCACTTCGAGAAGTACCCGCAGCTGCACCAGCTGTTCAACGAGGCCACCAAGCTCGCCGGTGGGGGCGGCGGCACGAAGGCGAGCAACGACGTCGAGGTCGCCGACCAGCTCCTCGCCAAGATCGACGAGATCGCCGAGATCTTCTGGGAGACCAAGAAGGCCTGACGCCGCAGCGTCGCCGCCGCGTCGCCACTGCGTCCGGCCGTTCCGCGCCCACCGCGACGCAACGGCCGGACGCAGCGCGTTCAGCCCCGCGCCTCCGCCGCCCTGATGCCGGCCACGCACCCCTTGCGCAGGTCCTTGTGCCGCCGCATCCGCTCCCGCAGCCGTGGCATGCCCGTCGCCGTGCGGCTCGGCGGCACCTCGGCGTCCAGCAACCCGCCCGCGAGCGGCCCGACCGCCTCCCACGACACCCACCGCTCGGCGTCCGGCACCGAGAGGTCGTGCCCGAACAGGAGGGCCGTCCCCGCGTCCGGAGGCCGGCCGCCGTCCGCCGCGACGACCCGCACCGGCCGTTCCCACGACTCCACCCGCACGGCCTGCACCACCGGCCCCACGCCGTCCGGTGCGACGGTGGCGAGCAGCGCGTCGTCGACGCCGGTCCGCTCGGCGAACGGCTCGACCCGGACGACGTCGAGGTGCAGCAGCAGCCTCGGCAGATACCACCAGTTCTCGCGACGCAGCAGGGCCGAGTCGGCAAGCGCCCGCGACGGCGGGTGCTTGCGCAGCTCCTGCGGCAGCAGCGTCTCGGCGAACACCGCCCCGCCGACGTCCTCGACCAGTCTCGGCGCGGCGGTCACCGCCAGCGGCCGCCAGCCGCCCGCGGCCATCCGCCGGTCCGACAGCGTGAGGACGACGACGGGCCGGGTAGCCAGCGACCGCGCCCACTCCGCGTCCGCGTAGGTCGCCGCGACCACCGGGTGGCCGTCGGCGAGCAGGGGGACGACGGCCCGCGCCCGCGGCGTCGCGTCCTCCACCCAGATCAGCTCGGCGGTGGCGGCACAGCGCAACGCCGTGTCGAGTGCCGCCGACCCAGCGTTACCGGACACCGGTTCGCCCCTGCCGCTCACCGCACCACACCGACCGTTCACCGACGAGGTTGTTGATTCCCGAACAGATCGGACACTAGCGTTCCCGCGAGCCCGTGCGGCAGCGTCGCCGCGCGCCGACCCCTCGGAGGTCGCCATGCCCGCCATCGTCGTCGCGGTCGCCGTCCTCGGCCTGTTCTTCCTCGGCTACCGGTACTACTCGGCGTACCTCGCGCGTCGGGTCTACGGGCTCGACCCGGCGTTCGTCACGCCCGCGCACGAGTTTCGGGACGGCGTCGACTACGTCCCCACGAACAAGCACGTGCTGTTCGGGCACCACTTCACCTCCGTCGCCGGCGCGGCGCCGATCGTCGGCCCGGCGATCGCCGTGTTCTGGGGCTGGGGTCCGGCGCTCGCCTGGGTCGTGCTCGGCACGATCTTCGCGGCGGGCGTGCACGACTTCGGCTCTCTCGTGGTCTCGGTGCGGCACAAGGCCCGCAGCATCGGCACGCTGGCCGGCGACGTCATCAACCGCCGCGCGCGCGTCCTCTTCCTGCTGATCATCTTCTTCCTGCTGACCCTGGTGAACGCCGTGTTCGCGGTGGTCATCGGCAACCTGTTCGTGGCGAACCCCGGGGCCGTCATCCCGATCTTCGTGGAGATCCCGTTCGCGATCGCGATCGGCCAGTACATCTACCGGACCCGCAGCTCGGCCCTGGCCCCGTCACTGCTCGGGGTCGCGATCCTGTACTTCCTCATCTGGGTCGGGCAGCAGGTGCCGATCGACATCACCCCGCTCGCGACCGACCTCGGGTTCGACCGGCCGCGCGACCTGTGGGTGATCATCCTGTTCGTCTACACGTTCTTCGCCAGCCGCCTGCCGGTCTGGGTGCTGCTGCAGCCGCGGGACTACATCAACTCCCACCAGTTGTTCATCGCCCTCGGCATCATCCTCGTCGGTATGACCGTGGGGCTCGACCGCATCGTCGCGCCGGTGGTCAACGACGTGCCCGCAGGGTCCCCGCCGGTCTTCCCGTTCCTGTTCATCACGATCGCGTGCGGCGCCATCTCCGGGTTCCACTCGCTGGTCTCGTCCGGGACGACGTCCAAGCAGCTGGACAAGGACACCGACGCCCGGTACGTCGGCTACGTCGGCGCCGCCGGCGAGGGCAGCCTCGCCCTGGGCTCGATCCTCGCCGTGTCCGCCGGCGTGGCCGCCACCCAGGTGGAGTGGCGGGAGCTGTACGCCGACTTCGCCACGGCGTCCGGCGGCGCCAGCGGCAACTTCGTCACGGGCGTGGCGCAGTTCGCCAACAACCTCGGCGTCCCGCTGGACCTCGCCGCCGTCTTCGCCGCCGTGGTCGTCATCAGCTTCGCGGCCACCACGATGGACACCGGCGTGCGCCTGCAGCGCTACGTCGTCCAGGAGATCGCCGAGTCGGCCGGCTTCCGGCCGCTGGCCCGAAACCTGACGCTGGCGTCCCTGGTAGCGGTGCTCATCCCCCTCGGGATGGCTCTGCTGCCGGGCGGAGGCGAGGCCGGGTACACCTTCGGCGTGCTGTGGCAGCTGTTCGGTACGACGAACCAGCTCACCGCCGGCCTCGCGCTCGCGGTGGTCGCGGTGTGGGTGACGCGCAGCGGCCGGCCGAGCCTGCCGGTGCTGGTGCCGCTGGTCTTCCTGCTCGCCATGACGTCGTGGGCGCTGCTGGTCAACCTGCTGCGGTTCGTGGAGCAGGGCCAGTGGGTGCTCGCTCCGCTGGACGCGATCATCTTCGCGCTCGCGGTGTGGCTCATCGCCGAGGCCGCGATCTCCCTGAGCAAGGCGCGTCGCGCCGTCCCGGCCGTCGCCCCGGACGCCGAGGTGCGGGACCGCACATGACCCGGCTCCGGGCCGCCTGGCGCCGCCTCGAGGCGCTGCACGACGCCGTGCTCACCGCCCGGTGGCGCGCGGAGCTGCAACGCGAGGCTCGCCGCGAGGAGGAGGAGCTGCTCGGGCTCCTGCTCCTCGAGGCGATGGGCGCCCAGTCGCCGGTGTCCTACTACGCCCTCGAGGTCTACCCGTGGGTGCTGTCCAAGACCCACCAGCTGCACCGGTCCCGGGGGATCGACCGCCTGGCCAGCAGTGCCTGCTGCTGACGAGCCCCGGGCGGGGCACCGCATCCAGCTCGTCGGCGGCAAGGGTGGCGTGGGCAAGACGACGGTCGCGGCCGCGCTCGCGCTCCTGCAGGCCCGCCGGGGTCACCGAACGCTGCTGGTCTCGACCGACCCGGCCCACTCCACGGCCGACCTGCTGCAGGTGCGGCCCGGCCGGCGGCCGGTCCCCGTCGCCGACCGCTGGTCGGTGTTGGAGATCGACGCCGAGCAGGTCGCCCGCGAGCACGTGGCCCGGATCGCCGACGACGCCCGGGACGTCGTCCCGCCGGCGGTGATGCCCGCCCTCCGGCGCCACCTGGACGCCGCCCTGGCCAGCCCCGGCACGACCGAGAGCGCGCTGCTCGACGCGTTGTCCGAGGTGCTCCTGGAGGCGTCACGCGGGCAGTGGGAGCGGGTGGTCGTCGACACCGCGCCGACTGGCCACACGCTGCGGCTGCTCGCGTTGCCCGACCTGTTGTCCGGCTGGGTGGACGGTCTGGTGCGACGACGAGAAGCGTTCCTGCGCACCGATTCCCTCGCGCGCGGCCTGGCCCGCGACCCCGGCGAGGACGCCGGACCCGACCCGGTGGCGGGCCGGCTCCGCGCCCGGCGCGACCAGCTGGCGGCGGTACGTGACCTGCTCACCACCGATGGCGTCGTCCACCTGGTGCTCGTGCCGGAACGGCTGGCCGTCGCCGAGACCACGCGTGCCCGCAAGGCCCTCGTCGAGGCCGGACTGCCGCTCGGCCACCTCGTCGTGAACCGCGTCTTCCCCGCCGGCGACGACCCGTTCCTGCGCGAACGGGGACGCCGGCAGGCGAGCGAGCTGGAGCGCGTCGCCGCCGCCTTCGGCGGGATGCCCCGGGCCCTGCTGCCGCACCTGGCCGTCGAACCTGCCCTCGACGACCTTCCGCGCCTGGCCGACGTGCTGGAGGATGCAGGTCTGTAGCCCCAGGCGAGGAGAGCGATGAGCGAGCAGACCGGTCGGCTCGAGGGGCACGGCGGGCACCACGTGCTGGCGGCGGCGCGCCGGCACGGCGTCGACACGGTCTTCACCCTGTCGGGTGCGCACGTCTTCCCCGTCTACGACGCCGCGACCACGAGCCGCCCGCCGACGCGGCTGGTCGACGTACGCCACGAGCAGACCGCCGTGTTCGCTGCCGAGGGCACCGCGAAGCTCACCCGGCGGCCCGGTTTCGCCGTCCTCACCGCCGGGCCCGGCGTCACGAACGGCGTCTCGGCCGTGACGACGGCCTACTTCAACGGCTCGCCCGTCGTCGTCCTCGGCGGCCGGGCACCGCAGTACCGCTGGGGCAGCGGCAGCCTGCAGGAGCTGGACCACGTCCCGCTGCTCGCGCCGGTGACGAAGGCGGCCACGACGCTGACCGACCCGGCCAGGATCGCGGCCGGGATGGACGCCGCGTTCCGCACCGCCCTGGCACCGCACCGCGGGCCGGTGTTCGTCGACGTCCCGATGGACGTGCTGTTCACCCCGGCGCAGGAAGACCTGCCGGACGCCGTGGCGCCAGCACCGGTCGAGCCGGACGACGCGGCGGTCGCCGCGGCCGCGCACGAGCTGGCCGGCGCGCACCACCCGGTGCTGGTGCTGGGCTCGGACGTGTGGACGGGCGGCGCGGAGGACGCCGCGGTGCGCCTCGTCGAGGAGCTCGGCCTGCCGGTGGTGGCCAACGGGATGGGCCGGGGCCTGCTGCGCCGCGACCACGAGCGGCTCGTCACCCGCGCCCGGTCGGCCGCGTTCGGGCGCGCCGACGTCGTTGTGGTCGTCGGCACGCCGCTGGACTTCCGGCTCGGCTACGGCGTGTTCGGCGGCAAGGACGGCGCTCCGGCCGCGCACGTCGTCCACGTCACGGACGACCCGGTGCAGCTGGCCACGCACACCGAGCTGGCCGCCGGGGTGGCAGGCGACCTCACGCGCTGCCTCGACGCTCTGCGCGAGGCGGTGACGGCGGCGGGCGGGACGCGCCCGGAGGTGGCCGGCTGGGCGAGCGAGCTGCGGGACGCCGCACGCGCGGCCGTCGCCTCGGACGCCGAGCTGCTCGCATCGTCGTCCGACCCGATCCACCCCGCCCGCGTCTACGGCGAGCTGGTGCCGCGCCTGGCCGACGACGCGGTCGTCATCGGCGACGGCGGCGACTTCGTCTCGTTCGCAGGCCGTTTCGTCGAGCCGAACCAGCCGGGTGGATGGCTGGACCCGGGCCCCTACGGCTGCCTCGGCACGGGCGCGGGGTACGCCGCGGCGGCACGCCTGGCCAGGCCCTCGGCACAGGTGGTGCTGCTGCTCGGGGACGGAGCCGCGGGGTTCTCCCTGATGGACGTCGACACGCTCGTGCGGCACCGGCTGCCGGTCGTGATGGTGGTCGGCAACAACGGCGCCTGGGGTCTGGAGAAGCACCCCATGCGGATGCTGTACGGCTACGACGTCGTCGCCGACCTCGACCAGCACACCCGCTACGACGACGTCGTCAAGGCGCTCGGCGGCGCGGGTGAGACGGTCAAGGACCCCGCTGACCTCGGCCCGGCGCTGGACCGCGCGTTCGCCGCCGGTGTTCCGTACCTGGTCAACGTGCTCACCGACCCCGAGCAGGCGTACCCGCGGTCGACCACGGGGATCTGAGGCGGCTACTTCCAGCGGCGGCGCGCCCCGACGACCTCCTGGGCGTACCCCCACACCGCCACCGGCGACATCACCATCTGGTACAGCAGCACGTAGGTCACGAAGCCGAGTGGGTTGCGCCTCACCTTCAGGCCCAGCGGGTCGAAGACGCGGCGGCGCTGGAAGCGGTACAGCAGCACGTTGACGAGCAGGGTGAGCGGCAGGACGAACAGCGTCCACGGGCCCACGACCCAGTAGTGCCCGAACAGAGCGAGGACGAGGCCCGGCATCCACACGAACGTGTACCCGACGTCCAGTAGCGGGATGACGACGTCCAGGCCGGTCAGCGCCCTCGCCATCCGGGACCGCTGCCGCCACGGCGGGACGGCGCGCAGCCCCTCGAGCATGCCTCGCGCCCAGCGGGCTCGCTGCACCGCCAGGTGCCGCAGCGTCACCGGGACGTCGGTGAACGCCAGCGCCAGCGGCTCGAAGTAGACGCGACCACGCCGGGCCAGCAGGTGCCAGGTGACGACGATGTCCTCGCCGATGGCGTCCGGCCACCCGCCGACGTCCCGCACGGCGTCGGTGCGGTAGAGGCTGAACGCCCCCTGCGCGACGAGGGTCCCCTGGTAGAGACCCTGCATCCGCTTCACCGAGGCGATGCCGAGGAAGTAGTCCCACTCCTGCATGCGAGCCCAGAACCCCTCGCGGCTGTTGCGGGCCAGCATCGACCCGGCCACGGCGACGACGTCCGCGGGCGCCGACTCCAGGCGCCCGACGATGCTACGCAGCGCTGACCGGTGCAGCAGGGTGTCGGCGTCCAGCGTCACCACCAGCCCGGTGGCGACGCGCGCCAGGGCGCTGTTGAGGGCGTGGCTCTTGCCGGGCCGGGGCTCGGTGACGACGCTCAACGACAGGCCGAGCGCGCTCGCGGCGTCGCGGGCCACGTCGCCGGTGCCGTCGGTGGAACCGTTGTCCGCGAGCAGCACGTGCACGTGGCCCTCGTAGTCCTGGTCGGCCAGGTAGCGCAGCGTCGTCGCGATGCCGGCCGCCTCGTTGCGGGCGGCGACGATGACGCTGACCGGCGTCGTGGGCGACGGCGCGGTCATCGGTGGCTGCCGGTCGAGGACCAGGCTGATCGCGAGGAACGCCACCACGCCGCCGGGCACGTACGCGACCAGCGTGACGACGGTGACGGCGAGCACCGCGTTCGACGCCTCCGCCAGGTCCCGCACCCAGGGCAGCGACAGCCAGACCGACAGGATCATCCAGGCGACGGCGCCGCCGAGGGAGACCAGGAACTTGGTCCGGACACGGACGTAGCGGCCGCGTCGGACCGTGGGGGCGGCGAGCGGCGCCGGACGCTGGGTCGGCAGCGTGGCCCGCTCGTCGGGCGGCGCGCTCCGCCCGGGTTGCCGGGTATCGGACGAGGTGGTCACGGTGAGTGCATCGGCGGGTGACGACCCCCGCTGGAGCCTTCGGGCAGAGCCGAAGCTGCCCGCTAGGTGTCCCGGCCGGCCCGACCGGCGCGCGCGAGGAACCGCTCGACGTCGACGACCACGCGCGTTACCTCCCCGGTCGCGAGGAGCCGCCCTGCGTCGTCCTCGGCCCGCACCGCGAAGCGCAGGAGCCGGCCGTCGGCGTGAGTCACCTCCGCGGTCACGGCGACGGACCCACCCACGGGCGTCGCCCTCAGGTGCTCCAGGCTCACGCGCGTCCCGACGCTCGTGCGACCGGCGTCCAGGTCGTCGGCGACCGCGGCGCAGGTCGCCGCCTCGCACCACGCCAGCAGCCGAGGCGTGCCGAGGACGGGCAGGTCGCCGCTGCCCAGGGCGGCGGCGGTGTCGTCGGGCGTGACGACGTGGTGCTGGACGGCGGAGGCTCCGGGGCGCACGGCCTCACCGTAGGCGTCAGGCGACGAGGCCGAGGCGGCGCAGCTCCACGGTCAGGTCGTGCGGGTTGCTGGAGACGGCCATCGCGTCCTCCAGCGTGACGAGCCCGTCCCGGACGTAGGCGACGAGATGCTGGTCGAACGTCTGCATGCCGTAGTAGGCGCCCTCGGCGATCAGCTCGTTGAGCGTGCTGGTCTTCTCGGGGTCGGCGATGGCGTCGGCGACCCGGCCGGTGCCGACGCAGATCTCCATCACCACGCAGCGGCCGAGCCCGTCGGCGCGGGGCACGAGCCGCTGGCAGAGGATGCCGCGCAGCGAGCCGGCCAGGGAGAGGCGCACCTGCTGCTGCTCGTGCGGCGGGAAGAAGTCGATGATGCGGGTGATGGTCTCCTGCGCGTCCGTGGTGTGCAGGGTGGACATCACGAAGTGGCCGGTCTCGGCGGCGGCGAGCGCAGCCTTGACCGTCTCGGTGTCGCGCATCTCGCCGACGAGGATGACGTCGGGGTCCTGCCGCATCGCGGCGCGCAGGGCGACGGCGAAGTCGGCGGTGTCCAGCCGCACCTCGCGCTGGTTGATCATCGCGAGCTTGTCGTGGTGGATGACCTCGATCGGGTCCTCGATGGTGACGACGTGCACCTCGCGCTGGGTGTTGATGGCGTCCACCATGCCGGCGAGCGTCGTGGTCTTGCCCGACCCGGTGGGCCCGGTGACGAGGACCAGCCCGCGCGGCTCGAGCGCCAGGCTGCCGACCGCCGGTGGGACGCCGAGGTCGTCCAGCGGGATCGCCCCGAACGTGACGCGGCGGAACACCAGGCCCGCGGAGCCGCGCTGCCGGAAGGCGTTCACCCGGAAGCGCCCCACCCCGGGCATGGAGTACGCGAAGTCCGCCTCGTTGGTGCGCGCGAACTCCTCGACGAGGTCCGGCCGCATCACCTCGGCGACCATGTGCTCGGTGTCTTCCGGGGTCAGCGTCGGCGCCTGCAGCTTGCGCAGGCGGCCGTCGATGCGTACCCGCGGCGGGGACCCGACCTTGCAGTGCAGGTCGGATCCGGACAGGTCGACCAGCGCGCGGAGGTACTCGATGACGGACAACGGCGGGCGCTCGGTGCCCGAGGGCTCCAGGTCGGTCAGGCTCACCTCCTCGGTGTCGGAGGACCGGGGCGCGTACTTGAGGTCTCAGGCCGTGGCCGGGCCGGCGAACGTGCGCCGGTAGGCGTTGGGCGTCGTCCCCAGAGCCGCGAAGTGGTGCCGGAGGACCGCGGCCGAGCCGAACCCGACCCGGCGGGCCACCTCCTCCACCGGCAGGTCGGTCGACTCGAGGAGCTCGCGGGCGCGCTCGAGGCGGCGGCGGTTCAGCCACGCGGCGGGGGTCGTGCCGGTCGTGTCGCGGAAGCGCCGGGCGAAGGTACGCGGGGACATGTGGGCGTGCGCCGCGATCCGCTCGACCGAGAGCTCCTCGGCGAGGTGGTCGAGCATCCACGCGAGGACCGGGGCCATGCCGTCGTCCGTGCAGGCCGGCAGGGGCTCGGCGACGAACTGGGCCTGGCCGCCGTCCCGGTGCGGCGGCACGACCATGCGGCGGGCGATCACGGAGGCTGCCCGCGCCCCGTGCTCGGCGCGGACGACGTGCAGGCACGCGTCGATGCCGGCCGCGGTGCCGGCGCTGGTCACCACCGGCCCGTCCTCGACGTAGAGGACGTCCGGGTCGACCAACGCGGCGGGGAACTCGCGCGCCAGCTCGTCGGCGTACATCCAGTGCGTCGTGCACCGCCGGCCGTCGAGCAGGCCGGCCTGGCCGAGGGCGAACGCGCCGCTGCACACGCTGAGCACGCGAGCCCCTCGGTCGACGGCGTCCCGGAGCACCTGCCGGACCGGTTCGGGAACCGGGTCGTGGCGGGGGAAGGCGGGGACGGCGACGAGGTCGGCCTCGGCGGCGCGGTCCAGGCCGTCGGGCACGTCCAGGGCGAACCCCATGGACGTGGGCACCCGGCCCGGCCGCTCGGTCACGACCGCGAAGTCGACGAGTGGGCCGCCGTGCTCGGTGCGGTCGATGCCGAAGACCTCGCAGACGACGCCGAGCTCGAAGGGAGCCACCCCGGGCAGGGCGATCGCAGCGACGGACCGCAGCACGCGACCCAGTGTGGCAGAAAATCGATGAACTGTGTCAGCCCTGCCACTGTTGGCCGAATATCGATGAGCGCATGATTCCTGCCATGAACGCTCTCGTCGACATCGTCATCACCGCCATCCCGTTCGCGGTCGGCGGCTGGGCCGCCTGGTACCTGCCGCGGTGGGCAGGGGAGGACCGGAGCCGCGGCAGCTCGACCACCGAGCCGGAGGACTGGACGCCGGCCACGCCGCCGTCCCGGCCGTACCGCGACCTGCACCGGGTGAGCTGAAGGCCCGCCCTCACTCCAGGACGACGAGCAGGTCGCCCTCCTGGACGACGTCCCCGGCGTGGACGGCGACCCGGGCGACCCGGCCGCCGACCTCGGGGACCACGGGGATCTCCATCTTCATCGACTCGAGCAGGACCAGGGTCTGCCCCGGCTCCACGACGTCACCTTCGGCGACGGCGATGCTCAGGACGTTGGCGACCATCTCGGCCCGCACCTGCTCGGCCACATTCGCTCCCATCGGTCGGCCCACGGTCGCGGGCGCAGCCGATTCCACCACGGACGGTGGGGTTACCGTCGAGTCAGCACGCGCGACAGCGACGCCACCACGCGGGGGTCGTACTCGTAGGCGAGGCCGAGGTGGATGCGTTCGAGCGCCTCGTCCCGCCGGGACAGCTGGCCCGACTCCCCGACGAGGTCGTCGTAGGCGTTGGCCACCTTGATGATCCGGGCCGCGAGCGGGATCTGCTCGTCGCCGTCCAGCTCGTGCTGCATCGGCATCCGGTAGGGGTCGCACTGCCGCTGGACGATCGTGGCCACCCGTGACGGCACCCCGGTCTGGCCCACGATGGCCGCCCCGAGTTCGGCGATCCTCCGCTGGTCGTCGCGGCTGACCACGACGGTCGCGCCGCCGGGGATCGGGTCCGCCAGGGAGAGCTGCCCGATGTCGTGCAGCAGCGCCGCGTACTCGAGGTCGAGCAGCTGCCGCTCCCCCAGCCCCAGGTCACGTCCCATCTCCACGGCCAGCTCGCTCACGCGCTGCGAGTGGCGGGTCTCGGTGTAGCCGCCGATCTCGGTGAGCCGCGACAGGGAGCGGATCGTCTGCAGGTACGTGCGGCGCACGGTGGCGTAGCGCCGGAAGGCGAACTGCGTGATGAGCAGGGGGACGGCGAACACGGGCAGGGCGAGCAGGCCCATCGGGCGCGCGGCCACGGCGATCAGGACGCCGGTGGCCGCGATCGCGGTG
>JBMOMI010000081.1:0-11414 GCA_049325235.1 Actinomycetota bacterium
CGATCAAGGAACTCCCGTCGATCAAGGAACTCCCGTCGATCAAGGAACTCCCGTCGATCAAGGAACCGCCGAGGAGCACGGAGACCGGCGCCCGCGGGGCAGTCGGTCCGCCGGCCAGCCCTGAGTGCGTTCCGGCATGTGCGACGGCATGACCGCATGGTGAGACGCCGCAGCGCCGGGAAGTAGCCGGACGGCCCGGGTCGTCGTGTACTGTCCCCCCAACCCGCGGGGCCAGCGACGTCCCCCAGACCCACCCTCTCGGAACCCGCCGTGGCGGGCTCCGCCGATCCGGCGGCGTCTGGCTCACCCGAGGCAGCCGCCCGCCCGTCAGGACGGTGCTGATGGACTCGACGGTGCGCACGGCCTTCCAGCGCTTCTCCGCCGCCCCCGCCGCCCAGGGGCTGTACGACGGCACCTGGGAGCGCGACGCCTGCGGCGTGGCGTTCGTCGCCACCCTGCGCGGAGAGCCCGGGCACGACATCGTCGAGCACGCCCTCACCGCACTGCGCAACCTCGACCACCGCGGCGCGGTGGGAGCCGAGACCGACACCGGTGACGGCGCGGGGATCCTCACCCAGGTGCCCGACGCGTTCCTGCGCGAGGTGGCCGGCATCGACCTGCCCGTGCGGGGCGCGTACGCGGTCGGCAACGTCTTCCTGCCGGACGACGACGCCGAGGCCGCCGAGGCGGTCGCCGGCATCGAGGCGCTGGCCGCCGAGGAGCACCTGAAGGTGCTCGGGTGGCGCGACCTGCCCGTCACGCCCGACCTGGTCGGCGCCACCGCCCGCGCCTGCATGCCGCGGTTCCGTCAGGTCTTCGTCGCCGGGTCCCGGGCCCGGGTGATGGGCATCGCGCTGGACCGGTTGGCGTTCCGGCTGCGCAAGCGCGCAGAGCGCGACCTCGGCGTGTACATGGCGTCCCTGTCGAGCCGCACCCTGGTCTACAAGGGGATGCTCACCACCACCCAGCTCGAGCCGTTCTTCCCCGACCTGTCCGACCGGCGGTTCGCCACCGAGCTGGCGCTGGTGCACTCGCGGTTCTCCACGAACACGTTCCCGTCCTGGCCGCTGGCGCACCCGTTCCGGTTCATCGCCCACAACGGCGAGATCAACACCGTCAAGGGCAACCGCAACTGGATGCGCGCCCGGGAGTCGCAGCTGGCCAGCGACGTGATCCCCGGTGACCTCGCCGACCTGTTCCCGATCTGCACGCCCGGCGCGAGCGACTCGGCGTCCTTCGACGAGGTGCTGGAGCTGCTGCACCTCGGCGGCCGGTCGCTTCCGCACGCCGTCCTCATGATGATCCCCGAGGCGTGGGAGAACCACGAGGAGATGGACGCCGCGAGGCGGGCGTTCTACGAGTTCCACTCGATGTTCATGGAGCCGTGGGACGGTCCGGCGGCCGTGACCTTCACCGACGGCACGCTCATCGGTGCGGTCCTGGACCGCAACGGCCTGCGGCCGGCGCGGTACTGGGTCACCGACGACGGGCTGGTCGTGCTGGCCAGTGAGGCCGGCGTGCTCGACCTCGACCCGGCGTCCGTCGTCCGCAAGGGCCGACTGCAGCCGGGGCGGATGTTCCTCGTCGACACCGGCCACGGCCGCCTCGTCGACGACGACGAGATCAAGGCGGAGCTGGCCGCGCAGCACCCGTACGACGAGTGGCTGCACGCGGGGCTGATCCACCTGGAGGACCTGCCGCCGCGCGAGCACGTGATCCACACACACTCGTCCGTGACGCGCCGCCAGCAGACGTTCGGCTACACCCAGGAGGAGCTGCGGCTGCTGCTCACGCCGATGGCGCGCGACGGCGCCGAGCCGATCGGCTCGATGGGCACGGACACGCCGGTCGCGGTGCTCAGCTCGCGGCCGCGCCTGCTGTTCGACTACTTCAGCCAGCTCTTCGCGCAGGTGACCAACCCGCCGCTCGACGCCATCCGCGAGGAGCTCGTCACCGCGCTCGGTACCGCGATGGGTCCGGAGCACAACGCGCTCGCGGCGTCGCCGGCCCACTGCCGGCAGGTCGTGCTGCCGTTCCCGGTCATCGACAACGACGACCTGGCGAAGATCGTCCACATCAACCGCGAGGGCGACCTGCCCGGCTTCGCGACCACGACCGTGCGGGGCCTGTACCGGGTGCACGAGGGCGGGGAGGGGCTGGCGCGCCGGCTCGAGGAGATCCGGGCCGAGGTGTCGGCCGCGATCGCCGACGGCGCCCGCTTCGTCGTCCTGTCCGACCGCGACTCGGACGCCGAGTGGGCACCGATCCCGTCCCTGCTGCTGACCAGCGCCGTCCACCACCACCTGATCCGGGAACGGACGCGCACGCAGGTCGGCCTGCTCGTCGAGGCCGGGGACGTGCGCGAGGTGCACCACGTGGCGCTGCTCATCGGGTACGGCGCGGCGGCCGTCAACCCCTACCTGGCGATGGAGTCGGTGGAGGACCTGGTCCGCAGCGGCGTGATCCCCGGGGAGCCCGAGCAGGCCGTCCGCAACCTCATCAAGGCGCTCGGCAAGGGCGTGCTGAAGGTGATGAGCAAGATGGGCATCTCCACCGTCGCCTCCTACCGCGGGGCGCAGGTGTTCGAGGCCCTCGGCCTGTCCCGCGAGCTCGTCGAGGAGTACTTCACCGGGACGACGAGCCAGCTCGGCGGTGTCGGCCTGGACGTCATCGCCGAGGAGGTGCGGCTACGGCACGCCAAGGCGTACCCGGCCAGCGGCGTCCGCGACGCGCACCGGACGCTCGAGGTGGGCGGCGAGTACCAGTGGCGGCGCGAGGGCGAGCCGCACCTGTTCGACCCCGAGACGGTCTTCCGGCTCCAGCACTCCACGCGCAGCCGGCGGTACGACGTGTTCCGCCAGTACACGAAGCGGGTCGACGACTCCTCCGCGCGGCTGATGACGCTGCGCGGGCTGTTCTCCTTCGCCGGGGGCCGTGAGCCGGTCCCGCTGGAGGAGGTCGAGCCGGTGAGCTCGATCGTCAAGCGGTTCTCCACCGGGGCGATGAGCTACGGCTCGATCTCCGCCGAGGCGCACGAGACGCTCGCCGTGGCGATGAACCGGCTCGGCGGCAAGTCGAACACCGGGGAGGGCGGCGAGGACGTCGAGCGGCTGCTCGACCCCGAGCGCCGGTCGGCGATCAAGCAGGTGGCGTCCGGGCGGTTCGGCGTGACCAGCGCCTACCTGACGCACGCCGACGACATCCAGATCAAGATGGCGCAGGGCGCCAAGCCCGGCGAGGGCGGCCAGCTGCCGGGGCACAAGGTGTACCCGTGGGTGGCGCGGACCCGGCACTCCACGCCCGGCGTCGGCCTGATCTCGCCGCCCCCGCACCACGACATCTACTCGATCGAGGACCTGGCGCAGCTGATCCACGACCTCAAGAACGCCAACCCGGCGGCGCGGATCCACGTGAAGCTGGTCAGCGAGGTCGGTGTCGGCACGGTCGCGGCCGGCGTCAGCAAGGCGCACGCGGACGTCGTCCTCATCAGCGGCCACGACGGCGGCACCGGCGCCAGCCCCCTGACGTCGCTGAAGCACGCCGGCGCCCCGTGGGAGCTCGGCCTGGCCGAGACGCAGCAGACGTTGCTGCTCAACGGACTTCGCGATCGCATCGTCGTCCAGGTCGACGGGCAGCTGAAGACCGGCCGCGACGTGGTCGTGGCGGCTCTGCTGGGCGCCGAGGAGTTCGGCTTCGCGACCGCGCCGCTGGTGGTGAGCGGGTGCGTGATGATGCGCGTCTGTCACCTGGACACCTGCCCGGTGGGCATCGCCACGCAGAACCCCGAGCTGCGAAAGCGGTTCACCGGCAAGCCCGAGTTCGTCGAGACGTTCTTCGAGTACATCGCGGAGGAGGTGCGGGAGCACCTGGCGGCGCTGGGCTTCCGCAGCCTGGAGGAGGCCATCGGGCACTCCGAGCTGCTCGACACGCGCGCCGCCGTCGAGCACTGGAAGGCCTCCGGGCTGGACCTCACGCCGATCCTGCACACTCCGGAGCTGCCGGCCGGTGCCCCGCGACGGCAGGTCGTGGCGCAGGACCACGGCCTGGAGAAGGCACTCGACCACCAGCTCGTGGAGATGAGTGCCGACGCGCTCGAGCACGGTGAGCGGGTGCGCATCGAGCTGCCCGTCCGCAACGTCAACCGGACCGTGGGCACCATCCTCGGCCACGAGGTCACCAAGCGGCACGGCCCGGACGGCCTGCCCGACGGCACGATCGACGTGACGCTTACCGGGTCGGCCGGCCAGTCGTTCGGCGCGTTCCTGCCGCGAGGCATCACGCTGCGGCTCTTCGGGGACGCCAACGACTACGTGGGCAAGGGCCTGTCCGGAGGCCGCGTCGTCGTCCGGCCCGACCGGGCCGCGCCGTTCGCGGCGGAGCAGAACATCGTCGCGGGCAACGTCATCGGCTACGGCGCCACGTCCGGGGAGCTGTTCGTCCGCGGGCAGGTCGGAGAGCGGTTCTGCGTGCGCAACTCCGGCGCCACCGCAGTGGTCGAGGGCGTGGGCGACCACGGGTGCGAGTACATGACCGGCGGCACGGTCGTCGTCCTCGGCCGGACCGGACGCAACTTCGCGGCCGGTATGTCCGGTGGGGCGGCGTACGTGCTCGACCTGCGGCCGCAGCGGCTCAACCCCTTGGCGGTGGCCGCCGGCGACCTGGATGTCGGGCCGCTGGACGACGACGACGCCGCGCTGCTCCACGACCTGCTGCGCCGGCACCGCGAGGAGACCGAGTCGACCGTGGCGTGGCGCCTGCTGCAGGACTTCGCCAGCGCGCGCGAGCGCTTCACCAAGGTGCTTCCGGTGCAGTACGCCCGCGTGCTCGAGGCACGCGCCGGCGCCGAGGCCGAGGGACTCGACCCCGACGGGGACGTCGTGTGGTCCCGGATTCTGGAGGGGTCCCGTGGCTGACCCGAAGGGCTTCCTGACCGTCCGCGAGCGGGAGCTGCCTGCCCGCCGTCCCGTGCCGGTGCGCATCCGGGACTGGAAGGAGGTCTACGAGTCCCAGCCCGAGGAGCAACTGCGCCGCCAGGCGGGCCGGTGCATGGACTGCGGAATCCCCTTCTGCCACAACGGGTGTCCACTGGGCAACCTGATCCCGGAGTGGAACGACCTGGCGTGGCGCGGGGACTGGCGCGAGGCCATCGAGCGCCTGCACGCGACGAACAACTTCCCGGAGTTCACCGGCCGGCTGTGCCCGGCACCCTGCGAGACGGCGTGCGTGCTGGGCATCAACCAGCCGGCGGTGACCATCAAGCAGGTCGAGGTGTCGATCATCGACCGCGCCTGGGAGGCCGGCTGGGTGCAGCCTCAGCCGCCGGATCGCCTGTCCGGCAAGACGGTTGCCGTCGTCGGCTCCGGGCCGGCCGGGCTTGCCGCGGCACAGCAGCTGACCCGGGCGGGCCACACCGTCGCGGTCTACGAGCGGGCCGACAAGGTCGGCGGGCTGCTGCGCTACGGGATTCCCGAGTTCAAGATGGAGAAGCGCCACCTGGACCGCCGGCTGGCCCAGATGGCCGCCGAGGGCACCCGGTTCCGCGCGGGCATCGACGTGGGCGGGGACTCGCCGTCCTCGGTGTCGGGACGTCAGCTGGCGGACCGCTACGACGCGGTGGTGCTCGCCGTCGGGGCCACGCAGTGGCGGGACCTGCCAGTGCCGGGCCGTGAGCTGTCCGGCGTCCTGCAGGCCATGGAGTACCTGCCGCCGGCGAACCGGGCGGCGCTCGGGGAGGACGCGCCCGGCCTGGTCTCCGCGGAGGGCAAGGACGTCGTCGTCATCGGCGGCGGCGACACGGGAGCGGACTGCCTCGGCACGGCGCTGCGGCAGGGCGCCCGCTCGGTGACCCAGCTGGAGATCATGCCGCGGCCGCCGCAGGAGCGGCCGGCGAACCAGCCGTGGCCGACGTACCCGATGACCTACCGGGTCTCCAGCGCCCACGAGGAGGGCGGCGAGCGCGTGTACGCCGTCTCCACCACCGAGTTCGTCGACGACGGGACCGGGGCCGTGAGCGCGCTTCGCGTGGTCGAGGTCGAGACGGTCGAGGGCCGCTTCCAGCCGGTCGAGGGCAGCGAACGGGAGATCCCGGCGCAGCTCGTGCTGCTGGCGATGGGCTTCACCGGGCCGGAGCGCAGCCCCCTGCTCGAGCAGCTGGGGGTCGAGCTCGACGAGCGCGGCAACGTCGTGCGCGACGAGACGTACGCCACCTCCCGGCCCGGCGTCTTCGTCGCCGGCGACGCCGGGCGCGGGCAGTCGTTGATCGTCTGGGCGATCGCCGAAGGCCGAGCCTGCGCTGCAGCGGTGGACGAGTACCTCACCGGCCGGCCGTCAGCGCTGCCGGCGCCGATCCCGCCGAGCGCCCGGCCGCTGACCGTGTGACAGTGGAAGCATGGCCAAGGTCGCGTTTCTCGTTGCAGCCGAAGGCATCGAGCAGGTCGAGCTGACCGAGCCCTGGAAGGCCGTGGAGCAAGCGGGGCACGAGCCCGTGCTGCTGTCGACGGAGAAGGGGACGGTCCAGGCGTTCAACCACCTCACCGCCGCGGACACGTTCGACGTGGACGTCGCGGTGGGCGACGCCTCGGTCGACGACTACGCCGCGCTGGTGCTGCCCGGCGGTGCGGCGAACCCCGACGCGCTCCGGATGGACGCGGCCGCCGTCGCGTTCGTGCGGGACTTCGTGGCGTCAGGCAAGCCGGTCGCCGCCATCTGCCACGCGCCGTGGACGCTGGTCGAGGCGGACGCCGTGCGCGGTCGCCGGCTGACCTCGTGGCCCAGCCTGCAGACCGACGTCCGCAACGCCGGCGGGGAGTGGGTCGACGAGGAGGTCGTCGTCGACTCGAGCGGCGCCGGGCCGCTGATCTCGAGCCGGAAGCCGGACGACCTGCCGGCCTTCTGCTCGGCACTCGTCCAGCAGCTGGGCTGACCGGCTGCCCACCGGGGCCACGCCCTAGGCTCTAGCCATGCGCCGCGCCAAGATCGTCTGCACGCTGGGGCCCGCGACGTCCTCCCCGGAGGCCGTTCGCACCCTCGTCGAGGCGGGGATGGACTTCGCCCGGCTGAACCTCAGTCACGGCGACTACTCCGACCACGACCGCTCGTACGAGAACGTCCGGCGGGCCAGCGATGTCACCGGGCGTGCCGTGGGGATCCTGGCGGACCTGCAGGGGCCGAAGATCCGGCTGGGGCGGTTCGCGAACGGGCCGCACGAGCTGGCCGTCGGCGACACCTTCACGATCACGACCGAGGACGTCGTCGGCACGGCCGAGCTCGTGTCCACCACGTACCAGGGCCTGCCGGGCGACGTGTCGCCCGGCGACGTCGTCCTCATCGACGACGGCCGGGTCGGGCTGCGGGTGCGCGCGGTCGAGGGGCCGCGCGTCGTCACCGAGGTGGAGGTGCCGGGCCCGGTCTCCAACAACAAGGGGATCAACCTGCCGGGCGTGGCCGTCAGCGTGCCGGCGTTGTCGGAGAAGGACACCGAGGACCTCCGGTGGGCGCTGCGCCGCGGCGTCGACATGATCGCGTTGTCGTTCGTGCGGACCGCGCAGGACGCCGAGGACGTACGCAAGATCATGGCCGAGGAGGGCGTGTACCTCCCGGTGCTCGCCAAGATCGAGAAGCCGCAAGCGGTGGACAACCTCGTGGAGATCATCGCCGCCTTCGACGGGATCATGGTGGCGCGCGGCGACCTGGGCGTGGAGCTGCCGCTCGAGCAGGTGCCGCTGGTGCAGAAGCGGGCCGTCGAGCTGGCACGGCGCAACGCGAAGCCGGTGATCGTGGCGACGCAGATGCTCGACTCGATGATCAGCAACCCGCGCCCCACGCGGGCCGAGGCGTCCGACTGCGCCAACGCCGTGCTGGACGGCGCCGACGCGCTGATGCTGTCGGGGGAGACGAGCGTGGGCGCCTACCCCGTCGACGCCGTCCGCACGATGGCGCGGATCATCGAGAACACCGAGGACCACGGGCTCGAGCGGATCGCGCCGCTCGGTACCCGGCCGAGCACGCGCGGTGGTGCGGTGACGTGGGCGGCGCGCGAGGTGGGGGAGCTGCTCGACGTCCGGTACCTCGTCACGTTCACCCAGTCCGGCGACTCGGCCCGGCGGATGTCGCGGCTCAGGTCGCGGATCCCGGTGCTGGCGTTCACGCCCGAGCCGGCCGTGCGGTCCCAGCTCGCGCTCACGTGGGGGATCGAGACGTTCCTCGTGCCGGCCGTGAAGCACACCGACGACATGGTGCGGCAGGTCGACCAGGCTCTGCTGTCGATCGCGCGCCTCGCGGAGGGGGACATGGTCGTCATCGTCGCCGGCTCGCCCCCCGGGATCCCCGGCTCGACGAACGCCATGCGGGTCCACCGGATGGGCGACGCGGTCAAGGGGACCGCGCCGGCGTACCGCAGCTGACCGGCTCGCCGGCGTCAGGACTTCGGGCCGACGAGCTCGTCGAGGATCGCGACGGATGCCTTGCGTGCCACCGAGATGTCCCGCTCGGTGGGGTGGCGGTGCTCGGCGCCGACGAGGCCAAGAGCCCAGCAGCACAGGCCGCAGATGTCGGCGGACGCGTTGGTGAAGAAGTAGCGGGGGTACTCGTACCGCTTGGGCTGCCCGGCAACCATCCGCACGGTCCAGTTCGTGATGCGGCAGCCGTCGGAGTGGAACAGGCCGCGCAGGAAGGGGCCGGGGTGCCGCTCGACGATTTCGCGCTGCCACGGCTCCAGGACGATCGCGCGGTCGTGCTTGCGGCCGGGGCCGTGCTGGGGGAACAGGCACGGCCAGTGCTTCCACAGCGCCAGGATGTAGGTGCACCCGTCGCTCGACACCCGGAAGACCTTGCCGGGGCGAACTGCGCGCACCGATGCTTCGCACTCGGCCATCAAGCGGGGGTACGCATCGCAGCAGGCGATGCGCAAGGAGTACACGTTGTTGCGCAAGGCGGAGACGCAGCCATCACCCAGGTACAGCCCCAGCAGGTGCGCGTACGCCGGGCCGTCCGGCTGAGCGACGTCTGCGGCGCAGCGACAGCAAGTGCTCGGCCAGCGGCCAGCGTCCGGCCGGTCTCGCCAGTCGCGGATCGCGGACCTACTGACGCCGGTGCGCTTGCTGACCTCGCTCAACGACAGACCGGAGGACACGAGGCGAAGGTGCCTCGTGGCGCACGGGCTGCGGGTGCATGGCCGCACTCTGCCCTGCGGCTCTGACAGTGCCCCGGGTGGGATTCGAACCCACACTTTGCGGTACTTGAAGCCGCTGGCTCTGCCGTTTGGCCTACCGGGGCCCGAGACGTCGAACCGACCTCCCGATGCCCCACTAGGCTACCCGCCGTGACCGACAAGCCGACGACCGTGCCGGACGTGTCGCCGCGCCGCCGCGTCGTGGTGGCAGAGGACGAGGCGATCATCCGCCTGGACGTCGTGGAGATCCTCCGGGACGCCGGCTTCGACGTCGTGGGTGAGGCCGGTGACGGCGAGGCCGCGGTGCGGCTGGCCGAGGAGCTGCGGCCCGACCTCGCCGTCCTGGACGTCAAGATGCCGGTGCTGGACGGCATCAGCGCCGCCGAGCGCATCGGCAGGTCAGGGTTGGCCGCTGTCGTCCTGCTCACCGCCTTCTCGCAGAAGGAGCTGGTGGACCGGGCGCGCGATGCCGGCGCGATGGCCTACGTCGTCAAGCCGTTCTCGGCCGACGACCTCGTGCCCGCGGTCGAGATCGCCCTGTCGCGGCACGCTCAGATCCGGGCGCTCGAGCGGGAGATCGGCGACCTGTCCGAGCGGTTCGAGACGCGCAAGCGCGTAGACCGGGCCAAGGGCCTGCTCATGGAGCGGATGGGCCTCACCGAGCCCGACGCGTTCCGGTGGATCCAGAAGACCTCCATGGACCGTCGACTGACGATGCGGGAGGTCGCCGACGCGGTCGTCGACCAGATGGGTCGGACGTAACGGGCACTTCCGCCGCGAAGGTCACGACTCCGCAACGACGTGAGACCGATCACGTGGAGGGGGTCCCCTTCGGGTGATCTCTCGGCTAGGTTCCCGGTCACCGAAATCGGTCCGGGGCCCTTGTCCCGTGTCATCCAAAGGAGACACTCCATGATCCGACCCTCGCGCGCGTGGCGTGCAGCCGCCGTGCTCGGTGTCGCAAGCCTCGCGCTGGCGGCGTGCGGCGGCAACGGCGACGGTGAGCCCGCCGGTGACAGCACCGCAACCGCGGGCGGCGACGCCACCCAGGAGACGCCCGAGGCCAGCGGCGACGGCACGCTGACCATCGGCACCCTGCTCCCGCAAACCGGGAACCTCGCCTTCCTCGGTCCGCCGGAGTTCGCCGGCGTCCAGCTGGCGATCAACGAGATCAACGAGGCCGGCGGCTACAACGACACCGACGTCGTCAAGTACGACGCCGACTCGGGTGACACGTCGACGGACATCGCGTCGCAGTCCGTCGAGCGGCTGCTCAGCCAGAACGTCGACGCCATCATCGGCGCGGCGTCGTCCGGTGTGTCCTTCACGGTCATCGACCGGATCACCGGCGCGGGCGTCGTCCAGATGTCGCCGGCGAACACCTCGCCCGACTTCACCACCTACGAGGACGACGGCCTGTACTTCCGCACCGCGCCGTCCGACGTCCTGCAGGGCCGGGTGATGGGCGAGCTGCTCATCGAGGACGGCTACCTCGACATCGGCATCATGGCCCTGGACGACCCGTACGGCACCGGGCTGGCCGAGAACATCCAGAAGTCCGTCGAGGACGGCGGGGGCACGGTCGTCGACTCGATCATCTACAACCCGCAGGCGGCGAACTTCTCCGCCGAGGTCGGGCAGATGAAGGCGGCGAACCCCGAGGCGATCGTGCTCGTCGGCTTCGACGAGACCAAGAAGATCGTCCCGGAGCTCATCGCCCAGGGCATCGGGCCGCAGGACGTCCCGCTGTACTTCGTCGACGGCAACACCGCCGACTACAGCGCCGACTTCGAGCCCGGCACCCTGACCGGTGTCAAGGGCACCCAGCCCGGCGCCGAGGTGACGGAGGACTTCCGGAACCGTCTGCTCGAGGTGGACCCGTCGCTCACCGTCTTCAACTACGGTCCCGAGTCGTACGACGCCACCGTGCTCATCGCGCTGGCGGCGATCGCGGCCGGTGACGACAGCGGCAAGTCCATCGCCAGCAAGCTGGTCGACGTCTCCTCCGGCGGCGAGAAGTGCACCACGTTCGCCGAGTGCAGGGAGATGCTCGAGGCCGGCACCGACATCGACTACGACGGTGTCAGCGGGCCGATCGAGTTCAGCGACGCCGGTGACCCGACGAAGGCGACGATCGGCATCTACCAGTACGCCGAGGACAACACCAACAGCGCGGTCGACTTCCGGGAGGGCGAGATCTGACCCGGCGCTGACCGCAGCGGTACGCGAAGGGGCCCGGCCGTTC
>JBMOMI010000082.1:0-11202 GCA_049325235.1 Actinomycetota bacterium
GTCAGCGCCTCGCCGCCGCTGCCTGCGCGCTGAGCCGGCTCACCGTGCTGACCGGAGGGCCGGGGACCGGCAAGACCACGACGGTCGCCCGGGTGCTCGCCGTCCTGCAGGACGTCGCCGGACCGGGTCTGCGGGTGGCGCTCGCCGCGCCGACCGGCAAGGCGGCAGCGCGGCTGCAGGAGGCGGTGCGCACCGAGGTGAGCGCCTTCGCGGACGCCGCCGACCGGCGGCGCGTCGGCGAACCGGCGGCGACCACCCTGCACCGGCTGCTGGGCTGGCGGCCCGGGACCTCGACGCGCTTCCGGCACGACCGGCACCACCACCTGCCGCACGACCTCGTGGTCGTCGACGAGACGTCGATGGTCTCGCTGCCGCTGATGGCCAGGTTGCTGGAGGCGCTGCGCCCGCAGGCGCGGCTGCTGCTCGTCGGCGACCCGGACCAGCTGGCGTCCGTCGAGGCCGGTGCCGTGCTCGGTGACCTGGTGGTGCGCGCGCCCGCCGGTGGCCGGCTTCCGGCCGCCCTGCAGGAGGCGGTGCCGGACGACGTCCCCGCAGCCGCCTCGGCCGTCGACGGCCTGCGCGGCGGGGTCGTGCGCCTCGAGGTGCTGCACCGCTACTCCGGGGCGATCGGCGACGTGGCTGCCGCCGTCCGTGCCGGCGATACCGACACGGTGCTCGCCGTGCTGCGCTCGGGGGACGAGTCGGTCGACTTCGTCGAGACGGCGGGGGACGAACTCACCGACGCGGACACCGCCCGCGTCCGTGCCGACGCGGTGGCCGCCGGCACGGCACTGCTGCACGCCGCCAGGGCAGGGGACGCGGCCGCGGCGCTGAGGGCGCTGGAGTCCCACCGCGTCCTGCTGGCGCACCGGCGGGGTCGGGCGGGCGTCGTCCAGTGGGCCGCGCGCGTGGAGGCCTGGTTGCGGGAGGCCGACCCGGACGCCGACGGCGCCGCCGACGGACCGTGGTACCCGGGGCGACCGCTGCTCGTGACCGCGAACGACCGCGACACCGGCCTGTACAACGGCGACACCGGCGTCCTGGTCCGGGATCCGGGCGGCTCCGTCGTGGCCGTGTTCGGTGACCCCCAGTCCCCGCACCGGGTGCGACCGCACCGGCTGCCGGCCGTCGAGACGGTGCACGCGATGACCGTGCACCGTGGCCAGGGCAGCCAGTTCACCCGCGTCTCGCTGGTGCTGCCGCCTGCGTCGTCCCCGCTGCTCAGCCGCGAGCTGCTCTACACGGCCGTCACGCGGGCGCGGCAGGCGGTGCGCGTCGTCGGCTCGGCCGAGGCGGTCCGCGCCGCGGTCGAGCGGCCGGTGCGCCGCGCCAGCGGCCTGCGCCACCCCCTGCCCACCTGATCCCCCTCGCGTCGATCAAGGAACTCGCGTCGATCAAGGAACTCGCGTCGATCAAGGAGGGCGGGTCGCGCGCGGCATGGCCCGCATCGCGGCACCCGACTCGCCGTGATCGTCGGGGATTCCTTGATCGACGGGTGGAGGGGTGGCTGACTGCCGGGATGTGATGGACTGCGTCGGGTGTCGACCCAGGAGCCAGTGACCCCCGTGGACGGCCTGCGCGCCCGGACGCGCCCGCCGCAGCGACGCGGCCCCAGCCGCGGCGCCGTGGTGCTCGCCCTGGTCGCTGCCGCGCTCGCCGGCGTCATCGTGGGCGGGGCGATCGCGCTGGGCGGGGGCGGCGGGAACGGCGGTTCCGACACGGTGGCGCAGCCGACGCAGACGGCGGCGCCGCAACCGATCCAGCCGGTGGCGGTGACGAGCTTCGACCCCAGCGGGGGCAGCGGGTTCCGCGACGAGGGCGACGGGACGTGGAGCACCCAGACGTACACGACGGCCGAGTTCGGCGCGCTGAAGCCGGGGGTCGGGCTGCTGCTCGACCTCGGCGAGGCCCGCGAGGTGTCGGCGGTGACGCTGCCGAGTGCCACGGCCGGGCTCGCCGTCGAGCTCCTCGCCGGCGACGAGCCGCCGTCCGGGCAGCCGGAGTCGATGACGCCCACCGACAGCGCGACGACCGCGCAGGGACCGACGGCCCTGTCCGGCGACGAGGGCGGGGCACACCGCTACTGGATGGTGTGGGTCACGCAGCTGGCCCCGACCGAGGGCGGGTTCTCGGCGACGGTCGCCACCCCGACCGTGGAGGGACCTGCCTGACCCGTGCCCTGATCGACGGGAGTTCCTTGATCGACGGGAGTTCCTTGATCGACGGGGGGTGGAGGTCAGGGGAGGAGCAGCCGCAGCGCGGCGCTGACGACGGCCCCGTAGCCCGCGTGCGGGACGACGTCGCTCGCCCAGTCCGCCGGCGTCCACCGGCGCGGGTCGGTCACCTTCAGTGCGGTCATCGGCCCGTTCGCGGCGAGCATCGCCAGCCCGGCGGTCGCCGCTGCGCCGACCGGGTACGGCAGCCGGACGCCGAAGGCCCGGGCGGCGCCGGCCAGCGCGCCGAGCCCCGTCCCGGTCGCCATGCCGAGCAGGGCGCCGAGACCGGTCGTGCGGTGGGTGCGGCGCCCGGGCGGCCCCGGCACCCGCAGGTGCACGGTCCGGGCGATCCGCTCCACGCTCTGCTCCGGCGTCCGGCTCGGCGGCCGCCCCCGCAACGCCATGTCCGCGTATGTGATCGCGTTCAGCGCGGTGGTCCCGGCCGCCCCCGCGACGGCACCTGCCAGCAGCCCCCGCAGCAGCCTGTCCATCGCACACCCCCTTCGTCCCGGCCAGCGTGACGCATCGCGTGCCGCGCCGCACGCGTTCACCGGCGGTCCGTCAGCCGTTCTGGGGCTGCACCCGGGTCACGAGCACGCGTGCCACCCGGTTCCCGTCGAGCTCGGAGACGGTCAGCTGGTGCCCGTCGTGCACGACCCGGTCGCCGAGCCGGGGCATCCGGCCGAGCCGGTCCATGACGAAGCCGCCGACGGTGTCGTACCCGCCTTCCGGCAGGTGCAGGCCGGGCACGACGTCCGGCAGGTCGTCGACGTGGAGCAGTCCGTCCACGTCGTAGGAGCCCGGCCGCAGCCGCCGGGACTCCGGACGCACGAGGTCGTACTCGTCGTGGATCTCGCCGACGAACTCCTCGATGAGGTCCTCGAGCGTGACGATTCCCGAGGTGCCGCCGTACTCGTCGACGACGATCGCCAGGTGCGTCCCGGACTGCCGCAGACGGCTGAGCGCCTGCAGCACGTGCACCCCCTCGGGGAGCATCAGCACCTGCCGCGTCACGTCGCCGACGGTCGTGGCGGTGCCTCGCAGGTCGGGGTCGAACAGGTCCCGGACGTGCACGAATCCTCGGACGTCGTCCGCTGACTCGCCGATCACCGGATAGCGGGAGTGGGGCTTGCCCTTGCACCACGCCACCGCCTCCGCGACCGGCATCGTCGCCGGCAGGAAGTCCACCTCGGTGCGGGGCAGCATCACCTCGTGGACGGCGCGGTCACCGGCCTGGAAGACGTCGCTGACGATGCGTCTCTCGTCCGCCGACAGGGCGCGGTGGGTGCGGATGAGGGCCTGCAGCTCCTCCTCGCTGATCTCCTCTCGCTGCGCGTGCGGGTCACCACCGAGGAGCCGGACGACGGCGTCCGTGGACCGGGACAGCAGCCAGATCACCGGTCTCATCGCGGTGGCCAGCAGGTCCAGCGGGACGGCGACCAGCAGGGCAAGCCCCTCGGCGCGCTGCAGCGCCAGCCGTTTCGGCACGAGCTCTCCGAGCACGAGCGAGAAGTAGGAGATCAGCAGCGTGATGGCGACGAGCGCGACCGTCTCCGACGAGCCGGCCGGAACTCCCCAGGTCTGCAGAACCGGGGCGACGTCCGGGACCAGCGCGGTCGCGCCGTAGGAGGCGGAGAAGAAGCCGGCGAGCGTGACGCCGACCTGGACGGCGGACAGGAACCGGTTGGCGTCCGAGGCCAGGTGCGCCACCCGCAGCCCGCGCCCGCCACGCCGCCGCATCTCCTCGAGCTGGCTGTCTCGCAGGGAGACCAGCGCGATCTCGCTGGCCGCGAAGACGCCGCCGATCAGCACGAACAGCAGCACGAGGCCGACGTTGGCCAGGATGTCGGTCACTGGCAGTCCCCGGTTCCGAGACGATGATCGGCCACCCGCTCAGTCTGGCACCCGGCTACCGTGCGCCCGTGACGCTCTCCGTGCTGCGCCTGTGCAGCGTGTTCGAGCCCGTGTCCGGGGACCTGCGGGTCGCAGCGGGGTACGACCCGATCGGCGGGACGCAGAACCACACCGCCGCCCTCACGCGCTGCCTCGACGGCCGCGGCGTCGTCCAGACCGTGGTCACGTCCCGCCTCGGCGGCCCGGTCGGGCGGACGTCGTTCGGCCGGCACGCGGAGGTGCGCCGCGTCGGCGTGCGCCTGCGACGGCTGCGGCAGCTGTGGGGGCTGGCGGCGCTGACGCACGTGCTGCGCCCCGGCCGGCCGGTGGACGTCGTCCACGCCCACCAGGGCGAGGACGTCGCCACGCTGCTCCTCGGCCTGCTGGCCGCTGCGGCGCACCGCTGCCCGCTCGTGGTCACCGTGCACGCGAGCGTGCGGTTCACGGTCCGTGGCCGCTCGCCGCGGGCCCTGCTGCTGCGCACGGTCGGTGCGGCCGTCGAGACGCTGGCGCTGCGGCGGGCCGCGGCAGTGATCGTGCTGGCCCGCCGCACCGAGGCCCTGCTGCGCCGGGCCGGCCTGCCCCGCGGCACGCTGCACGTGATCCCGTCGGGGTTCGACCCTGCGCTGTTCGCCGGGCCGCACGCGGACGCGTTCGACGTCCCCCGGCCCCGCGTGGGGTACGTCGGCCGGCTCGCGGTGGCCAAGCGGCCGGACCTGCTCGTCGAGGCGTTCGGCCGCGTCGACGGCGAGGCGTCCCTCGTCGTGGTCGGCGACGGGCCGCTGCGCGAGCGGGTCGAGGCACTCGCCCGCCGCAGCCCGGCCTCCGACCGGATCACGTTCACCGGCTTCGTCGACCACGACTGCGTGCCCGGCGTCCTGGCCTCTCTCGACGTCCTCGTGCTGCCCTCGGACTACGAGGAGCTCGGGTCCGTGCTCACCGAGGCGATGGCGGCGGGCCTCCCGGTCGTCGCCACCCGCGTCGGAGGCATCCCCGAGGTCGTCGAGGACGGCGTGACCGGCCTGCTCGTGCCGCCAGGTGACGTCGAGGCCCTCGCGGACGCCGTCGAGAAACTGGTGGCCGACCCGGCCCTCAGACACCGGATGGCCGACCAGGCGCGGGCCCGGTCGGGGCGCTGGTCGTGGCCGGAGCTGGCCGGGCGCGTGGCGCGCGTCTACGACGAGGTACGGCAAACGGCAGGCGCACGAAGGCCTGTCGGTCCCAGCATGAGGGCATGACCGCGCAGCGCACCGTCGCGACGGTGCGGCACTGGGACGAGGCGTCGGGGTGTGGAGTCCTCGACTCGGCCGAGACGCCCGGCGGCGTCTGGGCGGACGCCGCCGTCGTGGAGGACGACCGACCGCTGCGTGCCGGCCAGGTCGTGCACCTGGAGTGGGAGGTTCGCCCGCGTGAGGGCTTCGACTACGTCGCCACGTGCATCGAGACCGACCCGGCCCTGGAGAACCCCGGTGGGTGACCCGCGTGCCGTCGGGGTACCGGCGTAGGGCACACTGGCACCGCGAGGCAGCGCCGACCCGGCGCACCCGCCCGTCGTGGAGCGCAACGCAGCTGCGGCGCCCCGACCCCTTGCCGGAAAGGCCCTTCTCCTTGCTCACCAGCACGCCCTCCTTCGCCCGCCCGCCCGCCGACGCGCCCACGTTCGTGTCCCTCGGAGTGCCCACACCGCTCGCCGACGCCCTGGCGTCCCGCGGCATCACCGCGCCGTTCCCGATCCAGGCCGCGACGCTGCCCGACAGCCTGGCCGGCAGGGACGTCCTGGGCCGCGGCCGAACCGGCAGCGGCAAGACGCTCGCCTTCTGTCTGCCGCTCGTGGCGCGGACGGCCGCCTCGGCGACCCCGCGGCGTCCCGGCCGCCCCCGGGCCCTGGTGCTCGCCCCCACGCGTGAGCTGGCGCGCCAGATCGCGGCGGTCGTCGAGCCGCTCGCCGCCGCGGCGGGGCTGCGGGTCACGACGGTCTTCGGAGGCGTCCCGCAGGGCCGGCAGGTCGCCGCCTTGGCCGCCGGGGTCGACGTCCTCGTCGCCTGCCCCGGCCGGCTGGAGGACCTGGCGCGCCAGGGCCACGTCCGCCTGGACGCCGTCGGCGTCAGCGTCGTCGACGAGGCCGACCACATGGCCGACCTGGGGTTCCTGCCGGCGGTGCGACGGATCCTCGACGCCACGCCCCCGGGGACCCAGCGTCTGCTGTTCTCGGCCACCCTCGACAACGGCGTGGACGTGCTGGTGCGCCGCTACCTGCACCGACCCGTGACCCACTCGGTGGAGCCGGCGGCGTCACCGGCGGCTGCCATGGCGCACCACGTGCTGGCGGTGGCCGGCCCGGCCGACAAGCGGGACGTCGTCCACGAGCTGGCCGCGGGCAGTGGACGCCGCGTGCTCTTCACCCGCACCAAGCACACGGCCCGCAAGCTGGCCCGCCAGCTGACGGCGGCCGGCATCCCCGCCGTCGACCTGCACGGCAACCTCTCCCAGGCCGCGCGCGAACGGAACCTGGCCGCCTTCTCCGCCGGGGACGTCCGGGTCCTGGTCGCCACCGACATCGCCGCCCGCGGCATCCACGTGGACGACGTCGAGCTGGTCGTCCACGTGGACCCGCCTACCGAGCACAAGGCCTATGTGCACCGGTCCGGCCGGACCGGTCGTGCCGGGTCGGGGGGCACCGTCGTGACGCTCGCGCTGGCCGACCAGCGCGCCGACGTCCGTGCCCTCATGCGCAAGGCCGGGGTCACCGCGACCCACGCAGACGGCCGAGCCGGTGAGCCGGCCGTGCGGGAGCTGGTCGGCGCCGCCACCCGGCCGGGACCTGCGACCCGTGCCCCGCGCGACCGCCGTCGCCGACCATAGGCGGGCAGCGTCGCCGTTCGCCGAGGAGGAGCGATGGATCAGGGACGACGCCAGGGGCCGCAGGCACTCCCGGCCCTGCACTGAGCATCGCGGAGCTCCGGGTCCGGCGCGGCCACTTCGACGAGCTGACCGTGCGGCGCCTCACGGTGCTGGAGCCCGGGTCCTGATCCGCGTCGTCCGGTGGGCCGGTGCCGCGCCCGGCGCCGCGAGGGTGTGCTGTGGCCTCGCCCCGGCTCGTTGCCCGGAGGCGCGTCGGTCCAGGTCGATGACCCTCCACCGCGGCGGGGTCTTCACCGGGGTGCCGACGTACTCCAGCAGGACGAGGGCCAGGTCGTCGCGGATCTCGGGCACCCGGTGGCGCAGGTCGGACAGCACCCGGTCGAGCGCCGCGTCCAGGTCGGCCACTGCCAGGCCGCCGAGCACGTCGTCCGGCTCGACGAAGTCGCCGCGGGCGTCACGGGCCTCGACCAGCCCGTCGGTGTACAGCAGCAGCCGGTCGCCCGGTGCGAGCCGCAGCTCGGCCACCTCGGGGGCCGGCGCCAGGCCGACGGGGACGGCCGGCGTCCCGGTGTCCACGACCGTCCGCGCGCCCTCGTGGACCAGCACCGGTGGCGGGTGTCCGCACGTCACCAGCCGCACCATGCCGTCGTCGTGGACGTCGGCGACCAGCGCGGTGACGAAGTCCTCCGGGGACAGGTGGGGGCGCAGCCGCTCGTCCAGCCAGCCGGCGACGACCCGGAGATCCGGACGGGCGGCCGTCTCGCGGAACGCCGCGATCGTCAACGCTGCCAGGGCTACCGCGTCCAGCCCCTTGCCCCGGACGTCACCGACGATGACCCGGACGGCGCCCTCCCGCACGGCCGCGGCGTAGAGGTCTCCGCCGACCAGCGCCTCTCGGCTCGCCGACAGGTAGCGGCCGGCCAGCGCGACCGACCCGGCGAGGCGCGGAAGGGGCGCGAGCAACGCGCGCTGCGCCACCTCGGCCACGCGGGTCACCTCGGCGAGCGCCCGCTCCCGCCGCTCCCGGGCCGCGGCGGCCGCCGGCGCGACCACGGCCGCCAGCAGGACGGCGCCACCGCGCGCGATCACCTCGGCGGCGGTGACGTCCGTGTTGAGCAGGATCGTCGTCACGGCCACGAGGGACGCCACGGAGACGGCCACCGTCGTCCGCCACTCGGCGAGGACGGCGGTGACGAACGGGGCGGCGGCGATCGCGCCCGCGACGCTCGCCCCGGGGCCGGACAGCACGTCCAGGGTGACCACGGCCGCGATCACGCCCATCCCTGCGGCGACCCCGGAGACCGTGGACCACCGCCCTGTCATCCCCCCAGTGTGGGTGGAGCGGTGCTTGTGGGATCGGTCATTGCGGCAACGTGCGGCTGCGCTGCTCCGTCCCCGGCCCGCCGTACGGGTAGTCCGCCGGTTCGGGGTCGCTGGCGGCGTCCAGGGCCGCCGCCTCGTCGGCGGACAGGTGCAGCCCGGCGGCGCCGAGGTTGTCCTTCAGCTGCTCGACGGTGCGGGCACCGAGGATGACGGACGTCACCGACGGCCGGTCGACGAGCCACGCCAGGGCCACCTGCGCCATCGAGGCCCCGCGCTGCGTGGCGACCCGCTGCACGGCGTCGACCACGTCCCAGGTCCGCTGCCGTGGAGCCCTGCGGTGGTACGCCTCCACCCCGCGCTCGGGGTCCTCGCCGAGCCGGGTGGCCCCGGTGGGCCGCTGGTCCCGGGTGTACTTGCCGGTGAGCCACCCGCCTCCCAGCGGCGACCACGGCAGCAGCCCGAGACCGGCGTCCAGCGCCGACGGCACGATCTCCCACTCGACCTCGCGGACCAGCAGGTTGTACTGGGGCTGCAGGGTGACCGGGGGCTCCAGGGAGTGCTGCCGGCACAGGCCCACGATCTTCTGCAGCTGCCAGCCGGTGACGTTCGAGAGCCCCACGTACCGGACCCGCCCGGACCGCACCATCGCGTCGAGCGTGGTGAGCGTCTCCTCGAGCGGGGTGAGCGGGTCCCACGCGTGCACCTGGTACAGGTCGACCGCCTCGACTCCCAGGCGGCGCAGCGACGCGTCCAGGGCGCGCTGCAGGTGGCGCCGCGACAGGCCGGCGTCGTTCACGTCCGGTCCGGTCGGGAAGCGGGCCTTGGTGGCCAGCACGACCCGGTCCCGCACGTGCGCCGGCCGCGCCGCCAGCCAGCGGCCGACGATCTCCTCCGAGGCGCCGCCGGCGTAGACGTCGGCGAGGTCGATCAGCGTGCCGCCGGCCTCGGTGAACGCGTCGAGCTGGGCGCACGAGCCGTCGGCGTCGGTCTCCGCGCCGAACGTCATCGTGCCGAGGGCCAGGGTGGACACCAGGCAGCCGCTGCGGCCGAGGCTTCGGTACTCCATGACGCTGCACCCTGCCTCACCGCGTGCGGATGCGACAGCCGGGGGTGAAGGGCAGGGTGGGCGTCATGCATGCCGCCGCGCCCGGTCGCCACGTCTCGCCGTGGGTGGCGACCGCACCTCCCGCCGACCTCGGCGACACCGCGTTCCGCCCCTACGACGCCGACGTCGTGGTGGTCGGGGCCGGCGTCGTCGGGCTCACCACCGCCCTGCTGCTCCAGCAGGCCGGGCGCGACGTCGTGCTGGTGGACTCCGGGGCGGTCGGGCAGGGCGTCACCGCGCACTCCACGGTGAAGGTCACCGTCGCCCAGGGCACCGTCCTGCAGCAGCTGGCGCGCCGGCTGGGCGAGGACGCCGCCCGGCTGTACGCCGAGGTGAACGCCGCCGGGCTGGCCCGCGTGCGGTCCCTGGTGGACGAGCACCGCATCGACTGCGACCTCGAGTTCGCGCCGCACGTGCTGTACGCCCGCGACGCGTCGTCCGCGCAGGCCGTGCGCGCCGAGGCCGCCCTCGCGGCCCGGTTCGGCCTGCCCGCGCAGCCCGTGGACGACGTCCCGCTGCCGTTCGAGGTGGCCGCGGCCGCCTCGTTCGCCGACCAGGTGAGCCTGCACCCGGTGCGGTACCTGCACGGGCTGGCGCGGGCGTTCCTCGCCGCCGGCGGCAGCCTCGTCGAGCACGCCCGCGCGCTGGCAGTCCACGAGGGAGACCCGTGCCGCGTGACCACGACCGCCGGCGAGCTGCGCGGCCGGCACGTCGTGGTCGCGACCCACTACCCGTTCCTGGACCGCGGGCTGCACTTCGCGCGCCTGGTGCACAAGCGCGAGTACGGCGTGGCGGTGCGGCTGCCCGAGGGCACCAGGGCCGGGATGACGTACGCGGTCGACTCTCCGACCCGGTCCACGCGCACCCTCCGGCTGGACGGCGAGCGCCTGCTCGTCGTCGTGGGGGAGAGCCACCCGGTCGGCTCGGAGCCGGACACACCGTCCCGGTGGGCCGCACTGGCTCGCTGGGCGCAGGCGGAGGTCGGCGCCGGCGACGTCGTGTTCTCGTGGTCGACGCAGGACGTGTCCACCGCCGACGGGCTGCCGTACGTCGGGTGGCTGACCCCGGGCACCGACCGGCTGCTGACCGCGACCGGCTTCGGCGGCTGGGGGATGACGAACGGCACCGCGGCCGCCGAGCTGCTGGCGTCCCTCGTGCTGGGCCGGAGGCACCCGTGGGCGGAGCCGCTGGATGCCCGCCGGGTCGGCCTTCCCGCGTCGGCCGGCACGCTGGTGAAGGCGAACCTCGAGGTCGGCGCGCACTTCGTCGGCGACCGGCTGCGCCGGCTGCGGGCCGGCCGCCCCGAGGACCTGGCGCCGGGCCAGGCGGCGGTCCTGCGCGTCGGCGCGCGCCACCTCGCCTGCTACCGCGACGAGGAGGGCGCGCTGCACGTGCTCTCCGCCCGCTGCACCCACCTGGGCTGCCTGGTGTCGTGGAACCCCGGCGAGCGCAGCTGGGACTGCCCGTGTCACGCCTCGCGGTTCGACCACACCGGGGCTGTGCTCGAAGGGCCTGCCGTCAGGCCGCTGCCCCCCGCGCGCCCGTCCTGACCGAGGCGCGACCGGTGCGGCGGGCCTGCTGGGCCAGCTCGTCGAAGACCTCGATGCCGGCGACGAGCAGCGCCGTCAGGCGGTCGTCGCGCCGGCCGTCAGGAGGGCCGGAGACGGTGAACCCGATGGAGTTGACGGCCCGCGACGCGGGCCCCTCCCGGTAGGCGAAGTCCACCAGCTCCCGCAGCCGCTGCACCAGCGGGGACGCCGGACGGCGAGCCGCGATGCGGCGCAGCCGGATCCGCGCCCTCCG
>JBMOMI010000083.1:0-11135 GCA_049325235.1 Actinomycetota bacterium
CGCTCACCGCAGGGCCCCGGCGGCCATGCCGAGACGCCAGGCGCGCTCCCGCCGGGCGGCGGCGTACACCTGCAGCGTCGCGTCCACGGTGACGTCCCAGCCGAACCGGTGGGCCTGCGCCACGGCCCCGGTCGCGAGCTCCTCCCGTCGGCCGGGGTCGCGGACGAGCTCGAGCAGCACGTCGGCCCAGGCGGCCGGGTCGTGCCCGTCGACGAGGACGCCGGACACGCCGTCGGCCACCGCCGTCCGCAGCCCGCCCACGGATGCCGCCACGACCGGCGTCCCGCACGCCTGTGCCTCGATCGCGACCAGCCCGAACGACTCGTTGTGCGACGGGACGGCGACCACGTCGGCGGCGCGGAACCACTGGGCGAGCGTCTCGCGGTCCACCGGCGGCTGGAAGCGGACGACGTCCTCGACCCCCGGGACGCCGAGCAGCCCGAGGGAGCGCGCCAGGTCGTGCAGCTCCTCGGGGTGGTCCAGGCCCGACCCGCTCGGCCCGCCGAGCACGGCGACGACGAGCCGCCCCCGCAGGGCCAGGTCGCGGCGGAGCATGTGCGCGGCGGCGCGGACCAGCACGTCCGGGGCCTTGAGCGGCTGGATGCGGCCGGCGAACAGCAGCACGTGCGTGTCCACCGGCAGCCCGAGCGCCTGCCGGGCCGCGGCGGTGCCCGCGCCGGGCGTGAACACGTCGAGGTCCACCCCCGGCGGCACGACCTCGACGAGGCCCGGGTCGGCCCCGTAGAGCTCGACGAGCTCGCGCGCCTCGGCCGGGGTGTTGGCGATCAGGCGGTCGGCGGCCGCGACGACCTGCTCCTCGCCGATGACGCGGCCCTGCGGCTCGGGGCTGTCGCCCTCGGCCAGGTACGCGTTCTTCACCTTCGCCATCGTGTGCATGGTGTGCACCAGCGGCACGTTCCACCGGTCGGAGACCAGCCAGCCGACCTGACCGGACAGCCAGTAGTGCGAGTGGACGACGTCGTACCAGCCGGGGGCCTTGCGGGCCTCCGCCCGCATCAGGCCGGCGGTGAACGCGCACAGCTGGCCGGGGAGGTCCTCCTTGGCCAGGCCCTCGAACGGCCCGGCCGGCACGTGCCGCACCAGCACGCCGTCCGCCATCTCGACCACCGGGGGCTGGGCGGACGACGTCGCCCGCGTGAACACCTCGACCTCGGTGCCGCGGGCGGCGAGGCGCCGGGCCAGCTCGACGATGTAGACGTTCATGCCGCCGGCGTCCCCCGTGCCGGGCTGCTCCAGCGGGGAGGTGTGCACCGACAGCAGGGCGACCCGCCGGGGCGGGGTGCGGCTGTCGTCCACGGCACGCAGGACGTCCGTGGTTCCGGCTGTCAGGGCGACCACGACCTCGGACGCTAACCCACGACGTCGACCACGACCACCGTGACGTTGTCGTGCCCGCCCGCGCTGACGGCCGCGTCGACGAGCGCGTCCGCGACCTCCTGCGGGCCGCCGTCCATCAGCGCCGCCAGCTGGTCGTCGTCCACCTCGTTCGTCAGGCCGTCGGTGCACACGACCAGCCGCTCGCCCGGCGTCACCGGCAGCAGCCAGGTGTCCGGCTCGAGGCGGGCGGCGGCGCCGACAGCGCGGGTGATGACGTTGCGGGCCGGGTGCAGGCGGGCCTGGGCCGGGGTGAGCAGCCCTTCGTCGACCAGCTCCTGGACGACGGAGTGGTCGACGCTGACCTGCTCGAGCGCGCCGTCCGCGAATCGGTAGACGCGGCTGTCGCCGCAGTTGACCACCAGCCAGGCCGGGCCGTCGCGGTCGCCGGCGTCGACGAGGACGGCGCCGGCCACCGTCGACCCCGCGCCCAGCGGGATCCCGTCGTCGTCGGTCAGGGCACGCACCCGCTCGTCGGCGGACTCCAGTGCCTCGAGCACCTCCTTGGGAGGCACGCGATCGCGGTGGACCAGGGAACGCAGCTCCTCGACGACGACCGCGCTGGCCACGTCGCCGGCCGCGTGGCCGCCCATGCCGTCCGCCACGGCGAACACCGGCGGCTCGGCGAGGAGGGCGTCCTCGTTGACCTTCCGCACGCGCCCGACGTGAGTCGCGGAACCGTGGCGGATCTCGGTCATGGGCGGGTCGCGAGCGCCGCCGAGAACGCCGCGAACGGCCGCGGCCCGAACAGCACGAACCGGACGAGGTCCACGCCGGCAGCGGCTCCGGCGTCCGCCGTTTCGCGCACCGTCGCGACCGCGACCCGGGCGACCTCCTCGACGTCCCAGCCGTAGACCCCGGCGCTCACCGCCGGCATCGCGACCGTGGTCGCGCCCACGTCCGCCGCCACCTCCAGCGAGCGGCGGAAGCAGGAGGCCAGCAGGGCCGGGTCGGTCTCGCCCGCGTGGCGGTTCGGCCCGACGGTGTGGATGACGTAGCGCGCCGGCAGCGCCCCGGCGCCGGTGGCGACGGCGTCCCCGACGGCCAGGCCTCCAGGGTGCGTGGTGGCGCGCAGCCGGCGGCACTCCTCGAGGAGCTGCGGGCCGGCGGCGGCGTGGATCGCGCCGTCGACGCCGCCGCCCCCGAGCAGCGAGGAGTTGGCGGCGTTGACGATGGCGTCGACCCGCTGACGGGTGATGTCGCCCTCGACGGCCTCGAGCCGCACGGTCACCAGCCGCCGTAGGGTCCGCCGCTGCGCCCGCGGCCGCGCCCGCCCATCGACTGCAGCGCCGGGCGCACGTCGGTCAGGTACACGGCAGCGGCCACGACCGCGATGACCAGCAGGAAGAGGAGCCCGCCGTTGCCCAGGGAGATGAACCCGATGGCCGCGGCGACGCCGAGGATGATCAGCCACTTCTGCTTGGTGAGCTTGCCGGCCGCCTCGTACGCGGACGCCGGGTGACGGGCGGCGTCGACGAGCGCGAACACCTGCATGGCGAACGCGGCGAGGGTGAGCAGCAGCAGGACGGTGCTCTGCGCGGCGAAGAGGTTTCCCACGTCAGCAGGGTAGTTGCTCACGCCTCCAGCAGGATCGTCACCGGGCCGTCGTTCACCAGCTCGACGGCCATGTCCGCCCCGAACGCCCCGGTCTCGACCCGCAGGCCCCGCGCCCGCAGCGCCGCCACGACGTCCTCCACGAGCGGCTCGGCCACCGGCCCGGGCGCCGCGGCGTTCCAGGTCGGCCGCCGGCCCTTGCGCGTGTCCGCGTACAGGGTGAACTGGCTGACGACCAGCACCGGGGCGCCGGCGTCCACGGCGGACCTCTCGTCCCGCAGGATCCGCAGCTCGGCGACCTTGCGGGCGATCAGCTCCACCTGAGCCGGGCCGTCGTCGTGGGTGACGCCGAGCAGCACCACCAGCCCGGGCTCGTCGATCGAGCCCACCACCTGCCCGCCGACGGTGACCGACGCGCGCGTCACGCGCTGGACGACGGCCCTCACGCGGCGGTCCCTGCACGCCGGCCCAGATGGCAGGAATTACCCATACCGCCGGCGCCGGACGGGCGCCAGACTGCGCGGTACCGGCGGGAGGCCGGGTCCGGGCTCGGGCCGGGACCCGGCCGCTCCGCTGTCAGCGCCGCCGTCACAGCAGCGGCTCCACCGCCCCGACCGGCTCGCCGTGCCCGAGCACCGGCACCGAGCCGACCTCGTCGAGGACGACGTCGCCCACGCCGAGCCGGCGCAGCGCCGCCGCCATCACGACGGGCCGCGGCCGCTGCGAGCCGTCCAGCACCTTGAGGGCAGCCGCCGAGCCGTCCGGCAGCCCGGCGGCGTAGACCCCTTCCGCGCCGTCCTTGGCCACCAGGCCGGGGACCCCGGCGATCAGCCGGGTGACGTCGCGCCCGGTGCCGCCCACGTACTCCGGGTGCGCGCTGATCGCCCGCCCCACGCGTCCCTCCGGGGAGGCGTCCCCCGAGGCGCCGGCCGCGGCGAGCCGGCCGAACGCCCGCGCCAGCCCGGCGACCGTGCAGGAGAACAGCGGCGCCCCGCACCCGTCCACCGCCACGTGGGTCACGTCGTCCCCGGTGAGCTCGGCGATCGTGTCCGTCACGGCCTTCTGCAGCGGGTGGTCCGGCGCACGGTAGGTCGTGGTGTCCCAGCCGGCGGCCACGCAGGTGGCGAGCATCGCCGCGTGCTTGCCCGAGCAGTTCTGGACGACGGACGCCTTGGCACCGCCGGCCGACCTCCAGGCGAGCGCGGCCTCGTCGTCCAGCGGGTAGTCCGGGGTGTTCTGCAGCGCGGTCTCGTCCAGGCCGGCGCCGGCGAGGATGGCGCGGGCACCCGCGACGTGGATCGCCTCGCCGGAGTGGCTCGCGCTCGCCAGGGCGAGCAGCTCGCCGTCCAGGTCGAGCCCGCAGCGCAGCATGGCGACCGCCTGCACCGGCTTGAGCGAGGACCGGGGGAACACGACGGCGTCCGGGTCGCCGAGCGCGGCGACCACGCGCCCCGACGCGGAGAGCACGGCGACGTGGCCGTGGTGCACCGACTCCACGACCCCGTTGCGGACGACGTTGGCGATGGGCGCTGCCCCGGCGGCGACGGTCACGGGCCGCCACGGTAGCGAAAGGCCCGAGTCGGGACTTCCGCCTCAGGCGGACCGCCTCCCGGCAGGGCCTCATGGTGGGGTGTCCGAGACTGTGGAGGCCGGGACGACGGCGGGGCCGGGGATCGACCGTGGCTTCCGGCACGACGTCCTCTATGCCGCCGATGCCGGCCACCTCGTCGACGCCGTGGCGGGGCAGCTGGTCGAGGGACTGTCGACCGGTGAGGCCGGGTTGTTGGTGTGCACGGATCCGGTCAAGGAGAAGGTGCTCGCCCGGCTCGGGGGCGACGTGCGCGTACGGGCGCTGGACCGCAGCAGCAGGCACGTCAACGCGACGCTCGCGCTGGCCGGGCTGCGGGCAGCCGTCCGCCAGGAGCTCGAGTCGGGGGCTCCCGCGGTCCGCGTCGTCGGGGAGGCGGCGTTCGGCGACGACCCGGCGGACTGGACGGAGTGGACCCGGTACGAGGCGCTGAACAACCTCGCCTTCGCGGGCCTGCCCGTGCGTATCACCTGCGCCTTCGGCTCGCACTTGCCGCGTCCCGTCCTCGCCGCCGCCGAGGCCACCCACCCGGGGGTGCTCGCGGGCGCGACGTCGTCGCCGAATCCGCGCTACGTCGATCCGGCCGAGCTGCTGACCCGGTACGCCCGGACGGCGCCGGACCCGGTGGAGGCGACGGCACCGGCGCTCGAGGTGTCGGGCCGGCCGAGGCTGGGGGCCCTCCGCCAGGCGGTGCGTGACGCGCTGGCTGGCGCCGGGGTGCCCGCCCCGGCGGTGGACGACGTCGTCGTGTCCGTCAACGAGGTGGCGTCCAACGTCGACCGCCACGGGAGCCCCCGATGGCACTGCGGCTCTGGACCACGCCGGAGCGCGTCGTCGTCACCGTCACCGACCACGGCGCCGGGCCCGGCGACGTCACGGCCGGCTACCTGCCGCCGGGTGCGGCGCGGATGGTCACCGGAGGCATGGGGCTGTGGCTGACCCGGCAGCTGTGCGACCGCGTCGACCTCGTGGCCTCCGGCGGCACGTTCACGGTCCGGCTCACCAAGCGCCTCCCCATCCCCCGGTGATCATGGATGATCTGCGATGAGACTGACGCTTCGGGACAGGATCGCGACGCTGCTCGTCGCCCTTGCCGCCGTGCCCTACGTCGGGTACCTGCTGCGCGGTGAGATGCCCTTCGTCCGGGATCCACGTGGCATGTCCGCCGTGGGGCTGGTGCTGGGCATCGCGGCGTTCATCGTGGCCAGGCGGCCGCCGGAGGCTGCGGACCGGCTGACCCTCACCGAGGCCTGGCTCGGCACGGTCGCGCTGGCCGCCGGGGTGGTGGCGTTCGTCTTCGCCGAGACCTACGTCGCCGAGACGCTGCTCGCGCTGTTCATGGGAGCCGTCGCGGTGGCGTGGCTGGTCGAGTTCCTGCACCACGCGGGCGCTCTCCCGGCGCCCGGCGGGGGCCGGTGATCAGGCGAGCTGCCTGGCCCAGCTCCCGATGATCGGCTGCCACTCGGTCACCGTGTAGCCGGCGACGATCCCCATGCGGCGGAAGGGATCCGCCTCGACGATCTCGGCCACGTCGGGCTTGCTGGCGGCCCGGACGACGACGAGGGCGCCGTCCGGCTCGCCCGGGGCGAGCGGCCCGGAGGCGAGGACGACGCCCTCGTCGGCGAGCCCTCCCAGGTAGGCACGGTGCTCGGCGCGGTGCTCGTCGCGAGCGGCGGTGTCGTCGGTGTAGGCGTAGTGGACCACGAAGACCGGCATGCGGGCAGCCTCTCACGCTCGCCGACTGTTCCCCGGATCGTCCCCGACGCGACACCGCCACGTCGCGTCACGACCCGGCTCCACTGGTTGCCTGCGTTCCGTGCGGGTCGCGGTGGTCACGGAGTCGTTCCTCCCCCACGTCAACGGCGTCACGAACTCGGTGCTGCGGGTGCTGCGGCACCTGCGGCGACATCACCACCAAGCGCTCGTACTCGCGCCAGGTGACCCACCGACCCGGTGCGAGGGCGCACGCGTCGTCGGCCTGCCGTCCGTACCGATGCCGGGCTACCCGCAAGTGCGTGTCTCGGTGGCAACCGCTCGCTCGATCGGCAAGGAGCTCAAGGCTTTCCGGCCGGACGTCGTCCACCTCGCCTCGCCCTTCGCCGTGGGCCGGCCGGCAGTACGAGCCGCCGCACGGCTCGACGTTCCTGTCGTGGCGGTCTACCAGACGGACGTCGCCGGGTTCGCCACCCGCTACGGGCTCGGCGTCACCGGGGACGTCGCATGGCGGCGGATCCGCAGCATCCACAACAGGTCCGCGCTGACGCTGGCCCCGTCGCGCGCGGCGGTGGACGACCTCGAGCGGCACGGCGTCGACAACGTGCGCCTGTGGCCGCGCGGCGTCGACACGAGCGCCTTCTCCCCGGCACACCGGGACGCCGCGCTGCACCGCCGTCTCGGTGGTGGCTCGGCGCTCGTCGGTTACGTCGGCCGGCTGGCCGCGGAGAAGCAGGTCGAGGACCTGGCCGCGCTGCGCGACCTGCCTTGCACACGGCTGGTGGTCATCGGCGACGGGCCCGCCCGCGGCGAGCTCGAGAAGGCCCTGCCCGACGCGGTGTTCACGGGCTTGCTCACCGGCCGTTCCCTGTCTCGCGCCGTCGCGTCCCTGGACGTGGCGGTGCAGCCCGGGCCGCACGAGACCTTCTGCCAGGCGGCGCAGGAAGCCATGGCGAGTGGTGTCCCGGTGGTGGCCGTCGGCGCCGGCGGCGTGCGGGAGCTGGTGGACAACAGCCGTACCGGGTGGCTGTACCCGCCGGGCGAGCTGGTCACGATGCGGGCAGCCGTCGCGGACCTCGTCGGGGACGCCGCCAAGCGCCGGGCGATGGGAGCGGCGGCGCACGAGGCGGTCCGGTCCCGCACCTGGCCGGTGGTGTGCGAGAGCCTCCTCGGCCACTACGACGACGCGATCTCCCGCGCCGCCCACCGGGTGGTCCGGTGAGAATCGTCCACGTCACCAACGCGTACGGGCCACGCAGCGGCGGCATCCGCACGACGGCGCACGCGCTGGGCCGCGGGTACCGGTCTCGGGGCCACGACTTCGTCCTCGTGGTGCCGGGTCGCAGGGCAGTGGACGAGCAGCACGACTGGGGCCGGCTCGTGCAGCTCCCTGGTCCGCTGGTGCCTGGCACCGGTGGCTATCGCGTGCTGCTCGACGTGCCGCGCGTGCTGGCTACGCTCGACCGCCTGACGCCGGACCGGCTGGAGGTCTCGGACCGGCTGTCGCTGCGGCGGGTTGGCGTCTGGGCGCGCCGCGCCGGTGTGCCGTCGCTGGTCATCGCCCACGAGCGGGTCGACGGCGTGCTGCGGGCCCACCTGCGGCTCGGTGAGCGGTCTGCCCGGGCCCTGGCAGACCGGCACAACGCCGGCACCGCGCGGATGTTCGACCGGATCGTCGCCACGTCCCGTTACGCCGCAACGGAGTTCGACCGGATCGGCGTACCGACGACACACGTCCCGCTCGGTGTGGACCTGGACGCCTTCCGCCCCCGGGCCACGGCGGACTCCGAGCGGCCGACGCTCGTGCTGTGCAGCAGGCTCTCCCGGGAGAAGCGCCCGGACCTCGCCGTCGACGCGCTGCGCGTGCTGGTGGGCCGGGGCCTGCAGGTGCGCCTCGTCGTCCTCGGGGACGGACCGGTGCTTCCGACAGTGCGGCGCCGGGCGCGCGGGCTGCCGGTCGAGCTCCTCGGTCACGTCCGGCAGCGGGAACGCGTGGCACAGCTGCTCGCCGAGGCGGACGTCGCGCTGGCGCCCGGCCCGGTCGAGACGTTCGGCCTGGCCGCGCTCGAGGCGCTGGCGTCCGGAACGCCGGTGGTGGCGTCGTCCACCTCCGCGGTGGCCGAGCTCGTCACGGACGGCGCCGGCCGGTGTGCTCCCCCGGACCCGGAGGCCCTGGCCGACGCGGTCCTGGACGTGCTGTCGTGGCCCGTTCATCTCCGGCGGGCAGCCGCCCGCCGTCGCGCCGAGGAGTTCCCGTGGGCCGCCACGACCGAGGCGATGCTGGAGATCCACGCCTCACCGACGCCGGCCGGGGTCGTGCGATGAGCACCTACGAAGGCAGCGGGGTGTTGGCGATCGCGCACCGCGGCGGCGCGGCGCTGGCGCCGGAGAACACCGTGGCGGCGTTCGAGCGCTCACTCGCCCTGGGCTACCGGTACCTGGAGACCGACGTGCGCGTGACGGCCGACGGTGTCTGCGTCGCCTTCCACGACCGCGACCTGCGCCGTGTCACGGGCACGTCCGGCCGCCTCGCCGACCTGACGTGGGACGATGTCCGGTCACTGCGCGTGCTCGGCCGCGAGCCCGTGCCACGGCTCGACGACCTGCTGCTCCGGTGGCCAGACGTGCGCTGGGTCCTCGACGTGAAGCAGCCGGACGCGTTGTCCTGCCTCGTGTCGACGGTCCGGGACTGTGCGGCCGTCTCCCGCGTCTGCCTCGGCGGGACGTGGGACGGCTGGCTGTCACAGGCCCGCCGGTCACTGGGGCCGGAGGTGACCACCGCACTGGGGTGGCGGTCGCTGGTGTCCCTGCTGCGGGGCGCGAGCCCGCGACCGGACGGCGCCGGATTCGCCCACGTGCCGCTGCGCTTCGCCGGGCGGCGCCTGCCGTCGGCGGCCCTCGTCGAACGCGCCCGGGGCTTCGGGCTGCGCGTCGTGGTCTGGGGCGTGGACGGCGCGACCGAGATGCACCGGCTGCTCGACGACGGCGTCGACGGCATCATCACCGACCGCACCGACGTGCTGCGCGAGGTGCTGGTGGCACGCGACGCCTGGGCGGCGCCCTCCCGTGAGCTCGAGATCCACTGAGGTGACCATGACGCACGCACACATCAGCCGACGCGGCGTCCTCGGCGGCGCGGGGGCCGCGCTGCTGCTCGCGGGAAGCGCCGGCCCCGCTCTTGCGGCAGTAGGGACCGCCGCGCCTGGCACCGAGGTCGGCGCCGCCCGCCGCTCCCGCATCACCCGCGGCACGACACTGGTCCAGGCCGACCTGCACAACCACACTCTGCTGTCCGACGGGGATGGCGTCCCCGAGAACGCCTTCGCGTCCATGCGGGACGCCGGCCTGGACGTCGCGGCGCTGACCGACCACGCGACGCTGTCCGACCACCTCCTCGGCGACGCGCTGACGGCCGCCCTGCCACCCGGCTACTCCGCGGTGGGCGGGCTCACTCCGGAGGGGTGGGCCCGCACAGGGGCGCTCGCGGACGCGCATGACGCGCCCGGCGAGTTCACGGCGCTGCGCGGATTCGAGTGGAGCGAGCCAACCCTCGGCCATGTCAACGTGTGGTTCACCGACGAGTACACCGACGTGGTCGACGTCGGCCAGATGAGCCCGCTCTACGAGTGGCTCCAGCGCGCCGGAGGGCCGCTCGGGCTGGGTGACGGTGGGGCCGGCGGAGTCGCCGGGTTCAACCACCCCGGGCGCGAGCCGGGCCGCTTCGAGGAGTTCCGCTTCGACCCGTCGGTGCGCGACCAGATGGTCAGCCTCGAGATGTTCAACCGGCGCGACGACTACCTGTTCGAGGGCTGGGCCGACGGCAGGCCGTCCCCGCTCGTCACGTGCCTCAACAAGGGCTGGCGCACCGGGTTGAGCGGCGTCACCGACGAGCACGGTACCGACTGGGGCTTCCCGGAGGGGAAGGGGCGCACCGGCCTCTGGCTGACGGAGCACAGCAGGCGAGGCGTGCTGGAGGCCATGCGCGCCAGACGGTTCTTCGCCACGAACGTCTCCGGCCTCCGGCTGGACGGGGTTGCCAGCGCATCCACGGGGACGACCCGGATGGGCGGAACCGTTGCCCTTCCGGGCGGTCGCGGCGAGGTCACCCTGCGTCTGGACGTGGACCGCGGCACGGCATGGCAAGGCAAACCGCTGCTCGCGCAGCTGCTGCGCCCCGGTGAGCAGGTGCCACGGGTGACGGAGGTCGTCGCGTTCACCTGCCCGGACGTCGTCCGCGTCCGGGTGCCGGTCGACCTGGCGGAGGGTGACTGGCTCGTCGTCCGCATCTCGGACCCTGCAGCGGCCAACGCGAGCCCCGGGCCGGCCGGACACCCGTGCAACGACCTGGGAGTGGCCTACACGTCGCCGTGGTGGTTCACCGCCGTGTAGGCGGCGGTGCCATGCTCGCGGCCATGACAGTGCCGAGTCCACTGCTCCTGCCTCTCGACGGCACGGCACCCGTGGTCGACACGGCGGCCTGGGTGGCCCCCGGCGCGACGCTGGTCGGCGACGTCCACGTCGCCGCCGACGCGAGCGTCTGGTTCGGCACCGTGCTGCGCGGGGACGGCGCACCGATCCGCGTCGGCGAGCGCTCCAACGTCCAGGACGGCTGCGTCGGCCACACCGACCCCGGCTTCCCGCTCACCGTCGGCGCCGGCGTCTCGGTCGGGCACCGGGCGGTCCTGCACGGCTGCACGGTCGAGGACGACGTCCTCGTCGGCATGGGCGCCGTCCTGCTCAACGGGGTCCGGATCGGCCGCGGCAGCCTGGTGGCCGCCGGAGCGGTCGTGCTGGAGGGCACCGACGTCCCGCCGCGGTCACTCGTCGCCGGCGTGCCCGCGAAGGTGCGCCGCCAGCTCACCGACGACGAGGTGGCTCGCGTGCG
>JBMOMI010000084.1:0-11116 GCA_049325235.1 Actinomycetota bacterium
GGCCGGCGCGCGCCAGCCGTTGCGCGGTGGCGAACCGTGCCGGGTCCTGCATCGTCCAGGACGCCGCCCGCATCGCGTGCCGTTCGGCCGCGCCGGGGCCGAGCGCCCCGCCCGCCCGGTCGGCGTCCACGACGCGGGAGCGCAGGTGCACGAGCATCGACGGGATGTCGATCTTCACCGGGCAGGCGTCGAAGCAGGCGCCGCACAGCGAGGATGCGTACGGCAGGGACGACGCCGGGTCGTCGTGCCCGGCCACCCCGAGCAGCTGCGGCGTGAGCACGGCGCCGATCGGGCCCGGGTACACCGACCCGTAGGCGTGGCCGCCGGCCCGCTCGTACACCGGGCAGACGTTGAGGCAGGCCGAGCAGCGGATGCAGTGCAGCGCCGCGCGGCCGTCGGGGTCGGCGAGCACCCGGCTGCGCCCGTTGTCGAGGAGCACGAGGTGGAACTCCTCCGGGCCGTCGCCCGGCGTGACGCCCGTCCACGTCGACGTGTACGGGTTCATCCGCTCCCCGGTGGACGACCGGGGGAGCAGCTGCAGGAACACCTCGAGGTCGCGCCAGGTGGGCACGACCTTCTCGATGCCCATCACGGTGACGAGCGTGCGCGGCAGGGTCAGGCACATCCGGCCGTTGCCCTCGGACTCCACCACGGCAAGCGTGCCGGTCTCGGCGACCCCGAAGTTCGCGCCGGACACGGCGACCCGCGCGGAGAGGAACTTGCGGCGCAGGTGCTCCCGGGCGGCCATCGCCAGCTGCCGGGGCTCGTCGGTGAGGTCCGGCGGGACGTCGGTCATCCGGCGGGCGAAGATCTCCCGGATCTCGCTGCGGTTGCGGTGGATGGCCGGCACGAGGATGTGGCTGGGCCGGTCGTCGGCGAGCTGCACGATGAGCTCGGCGAGGTCGGTCTCGACGGCGGCGATCCCGGCCTGTTCGAGTGCCTCGTTGAGCCCGATCTCCTGCGTCGCCATCGACTTGACCTTGACGACCTCGTCGGCCCCGGTGGCCCGCACGAGCTCGGTGACGATCGCGTTGGCCTCGGCGGCGTCCCGCGCCCAGTGCACGGTCCCGCCGCGCGCGGTGACCTGCTCCTCGAGCTGGGTGAGCAGCTCGGGCAGGCGGGCCATCGTGTCGGCCTTGACCGCGCTGCCGGCGTCCCGCAGCGCCTCCCAGTCCGGCACCTCGGAGACGACGGCGGCCCGCTTGGCGCGGATCGTGGACGTCGCGTGGCGGAGGTTGCGCCGCAGCTGGGGGTCGGCGAGCGCGCGGTGCGCGGCGGCCGGGAACGTCTCCCCGGTGCGCAGCGGCATGCCGACGAAGGTCCGGCTCATCCGGTCGCCGCCAGGATCTCGGCGAGGTGCACGGTGCGGACGCCGGTCCGCAGCCGCGACAGCCCGCCGCCGATGTGCAGGAGGCAGGACGAGTCACCCGCGGTGACGACCTCGGCGCGGGTCGCGAGCACGCTCGCCATCTTGTCGGCGAGCATCGCGGTGGACACCTCCGCGTTCTTCAGCGCGAACGTGCCGCCGAACCCGCAGCACACGTCGGCGGCCGCCAGTTCGACGAGGTCGATGCCCCGCACCTCGCGCAGCAGCCGCAGCGGCTTGTCGCCGACCCGGAGCATGCGCAACGAGTGGCACGTCGGGTGGTACGTGACCCGGTGGGGGTACACCGCGCCGACGTCGGTGACGCCGAGGACGTCGACGAGCAGCTCGGAGAGCTCGTAGGTGCGGCCCGCGACGTGCTCGGCGCGTTCGGCCAGCGCCGTGTCACCGGCCCGGCGGGCCACCATCGCGTGCTGGTGGCGCGCGCAGCCGACGCACGACCCGGACGGCGCGACGACGGCGTCCCACCCCTCGGCGTCGAAGACGTCCACGTGGTGCCGCACCAGCGGCAGCGCCTCGTCGAGGTAACCGGTGTTGACGTGCATCTGGCCGCAGCAGGTCTGCGCCGCGGGGAAGACCACCTCGTGGCCGAGCCGCTCCAGCAGCTCCACCGTCGCCCGGGCCGCGCGCGGGGCCAGCGTGTCCGCGAGGCACGTGACGAACAGCGCGATCCGCACGCCTGCCTCCTACGGGACGAAGTCGACCACCGGCTCCCAGCCATCCTGGCGGTCCAGGCCCCGGGCCGCCAGGTCGTGCAGCGCGTCGGCCACCCGGTCGGGCGCGTACGGCGTCCCCGGGCGCATGATCCCGCGCACCATCAGCGTCGCCGCGCGGACCCCGGACGGCGCCAGCTCGGCGTCCAGCGCCTGCACGAGGTTTCGCTGGGCGGCCTTCTGGACGCCGAGGCTCGCCGCGCCGGTCATCGGCCGGTCGGCGGTGCCGCCGCCGGTGGCGAGCAGGACTCCCCGCCCGGCCGCGAGCATCCCCGGCAGGACGGCACGCGCGGCGGTGAGCAGGCTGGCCGTCCCGACCGCGAGGTCGGCGAGCAGGTCCTCGGCGCTGGTCTGTGAGGCGGTGGCGTCCCGGTACGCCGACACGTTGTGGTGCAGGACGTCGATCCTGCCGCCGGCGTCGGCGGCGAGCTCGCCCAGGACCTCGGTGAGCAGGGCGGCGTCCGCGACGTCTGCCTGCGCCCAGCCGGCGCGGACGCCGTCCGCCTGCAGCCCCCGGCCGATCTCCCGGACCGTCTCCCGGCGCCGTCCGACGAGCGCCACGCCGAACCCCGAACGGCCGAAGCGACGGGCGACCGCCGACCCCAGCCCCGGTCCGGCGCCGACGATGACGATCACTCCGCTCATCTGCGGAATCCTGCCCCACCGCCGGTGCGCGGGGACCGAGCATGCTGGCATGAGGCTGCTACGGGGACGCCCGTACCCGCTGGGGCCCACGGTGGTCCCCGGCGGGGTGAACGTGTCGGTGTGGTCCCGCAGCGCCACGTCCGTCGAGCTCCTGCTGTTCGACGCCGCCGAGGACGTCGAGCCGGCCGACGTCGTCCCCCTCGACACCACCGACCACCGCACGTACGCGTACTGGCACGCCGAGCTGACCGGCCTGGAGCCGGGCCAGCTGTACGCCTGGCGGGCTCCCGGGCCCTGGGAGCCTGCCCGCGGGCTGCGGCACACCGTCCAGCCCCTGCTCGACCCGTACGCGAAGGCGGTCGTCGTCCCGCGCGGGTACCGGCGCGGCGGCGGGCCTGGCACGCCCGGGATGAAGAGCGTGGTGACCGACCTCGCGGCCTACGACTGGGAAGGGGACCAGCCGATCGGCCGCCGCTGGGGCCGCACGGTCGTCTACGAGCTCCACGTCCGCGGCTTCACCGCGTCCCCGAGCAGCGGCGTCCGGCCGCCGCTCGCGGGCACCTACGCGGGCCTGGTCGACAAGATCGACTACCTGGCCGACCTCGGGGTGACGGCCGTCGAGCTGATGCCGGTCCAGGCGTTCGACGCGCAGGACGCCCCACCGGGGCGGACGAACTACTGGGGGTACACGCCGGTCTCGTTCTTCGCCGTCCACCCCGGGCACGCGGCGGCCGGCGACCCGCTCGGCGTCCTCGACGAGTTCCGCACCATGGTCAAGAAGCTGCACCGCGCCGGCATCGAGGTGATCCTCGACGTCGTCTTCAACCACACGGCCGAGGGCGGGGCCGACGGCCCCACGCTGTCGTGGCGGGGGCTGGACAACCGCGCCTACTACCTCCTGGAGGCCGGCGACCAGGCCGGCTACGTCGACTACTCCGGCTGCGGCAACACGATGAACGCCAACCACTCCGTCGTGCGCCGGATGATCCTCGACGCCCTGCACCACTGGGTCGCCGACATGCACGTGGACGGGTTCCGCTTCGACCTCGCGTCGATCCTGTCGCGGGACTCGGCCGGCAAGCCGATGGCCGACCCGCCGGTCCTGTGGCAGATCGAGACCGACCCGGTGCTGGCCGGCACCAAGCTCGTCGCGGAGGCCTGGGACCCCGGCGGCCTGTACCAGGTCGGCTCGTTCGTCGGCGCCCGCTGGCGGGAGTGGAACGGCCGCTTCCGGGACGACGTCCGCGCGTTCGTCCGCGGCGACCCCGGCACGGTGGCCCGCCTGCCGGACCGCCTGCTGGCCAGCCCGGACCTGTACGGGCGGCGCCCGGCGGAGGTGGAGCACAGCATCAACTTCGTCACGTCGCACGACGGGCTCACCCTGAACGACCTGGTCAGCGGGGAGACCGACGACGAGCGGCTGCGCAACCGGTAGGCGAAGAACCTGCTCGCGATCACGCTGGTCGCGATGGGGGTGCCGATGCTGACCATGGGCGACGAGGTGCGGCGTACCCAGGACGGGGACCCGAACCCCTACTCCCGCGACGACGCGGCGTCATGGTTCGACTGGACGCTGCTGGAGCGCCACGCCGACATCCGCCGGTTCGTGGCCGAGGTGGTGCGGCTGCGGCTCGGCCTGGACATGACGACGGTGCCGCACGGGCTCACGCTGCGTGACTTCCTGAACCGCTCGCGGATCACGTTCCACGGCGTGCGCCTCGGCGAGCCGGACTGGTCCGACGACTCCCACAGCCTGGCCCTCACCGTGCACAGCGTGCTCGGCACCCGGCGCGTGCACGCGATCCTCAACGCCTGGCGAGAGCCGCTGGACTTCGAGCTGCCGGCGACCGAGCCGTCCTGTCCCTGGCGCCGCGCGGTGGACACCGCGCTCGACCCGCCGGACGACGTCCCCGGCCTGGACGGTGGGCCGCCGGTGGCCCCCGGCACGTACCGTGTGGCGGACCGGTCGGTGGTCCTGCTGGTCAACGCGCTACGCCCGGAGCGAACGCCGCGGCGGAACACCGCTCGACATGCCCAGGTTGGTCTGCATGACGGATCGGGGTGCCGGGTAGGCATCCGGCCCCGGGACTAGCATCGAAGAGGTCCGAGCCAACCGCTCGCGAGGAGCGCTGAATGTTCGAGAGGTTCACCGACCGAGCCCGCCGTGTCGTCGTCCTGGCCCAGGAAGAGGCCCGGATGCTCAACCACAACTACATCGGGACCGAGCACATCCTGCTCGGCCTCATCCACGAGGGCGAGGGGGTGGCTGCCAAGGCGCTGGAGTCCCTCGGGATCTCCCTGGACTCCGTGCGCGAGCAGGTCCAGGAGATCATCGGGCAGGGCCAGCAGGCGCCGTCCGGTCACATCCCGTTCACGCCCCGCGCCAAGAAGGTGCTGGAGCTGAGCCTGCGCGAGGCGCTGCAGCTCGGCCACAACTACATCGGCACCGAGCACATCCTGCTCGGCCTGATCCGCGAGGGCGAGGGCGTCGCCGCGCAGGTGCTCGTCAAGCTCGGCGCCGACCTCAACCGCGTGCGCCAGCAGGTGCTGCAGCTGCTGTCCGGCTACCAGGGCAAGGAGCCGGCGACCGCCGGCGGCCCGCAGGAGGGCACGCCGTCCGGCTCGCTCGTCCTCGACCAGTTCGGCCGCAACCTCACGCAGGCCGCCCGCGAGGGCAAGCTCGACCCGGTGATCGGGCGCGAGAAGGAGATCGAGCGGGTCATGCAGGTGCTGTCCCGCCGCACCAAGAACAACCCGGTGCTCATCGGCGAGCCCGGCGTCGGCAAGACGGCGGTCGTCGAGGGGCTGGCGCAGAACATCGTCAAGGGCGAGGTCCCGGAGACGCTGAAGGACAAGCAGCTCTACACCCTCGACCTCGGCGCCCTGGTGGCCGGCTCGCGCTACCGCGGTGACTTCGAGGAGCGCCTGAAGAAGGTGCTCAAGGAGATCCGCACCCGCGGCGACATCATCCTGTTCATCGACGAGATCCACACCCTCGTCGGTGCCGGTGCCGCCGAGGGAGCGATCGACGCGGCGAGCATCCTCAAGCCGATGCTGGCGCGCGGCGAGCTGCAGACCATCGGGGCGACGACGCTCGACGAGTACCGCAAGCACGTCGAGAAGGACCCGGCGCTCGAGCGGCGCTTCCAGCCGATCCAGGTGCAGGAGCCCTCGCTCGCGCACGCCATCGAGATCCTCAAGGGTCTGCGCGACCGCTACGAGGCCCACCACCGGGTCTCCATCACCGACCAGGCGCTGGTCGCGGCCGCGACGCTCGCCGACCGGTACGTCAACGACCGGTTCCTGCCGGACAAGGCGATCGACCTCATCGACGAGGCCGGGGCCCGGTTGCGGATCCGCCGGATGACGGCTCCGCCGGACCTGCGTGAGTACGACGAGAAGATCGCCGAGGTGCGCCGGGAGAAGGAGTCCGCGATCGACGCGCAGGACTTCGAGAAGGCGGCCAGGCTCCGCGACGACGAGAAGAAGCTGCTGGCGCGCAAGGGCGAGCGTGAGAAGCAGTGGAAGGCCGGCGACATGGACGTCGTCGCCGAGGTCGACGAGGAGCTCGTCGCCGAGGTCCTCGCGACGGCGACCGGCATCCCGATCGTCAAGCTGACCGAGGAGGAGTCCAGCCGCCTGCTGCGGATGGAGTCCGAGCTGCACAAGCGGATCATCGGGCAGGACGACGCGATCAGGGCGCTGGCGCAGGCCATCCGGCGCACCCGCGCCGGCCTGAAGGACCCGAAGCGTCCGGGTGGGTCGTTCATCTTCGCCGGCCCGACCGGCGTCGGGAAGACCGAGCTCGCCAAGGCGCTCGCGGAGTTCCTCTTCGGTGACGAGGACGCGCTGATCCAGCTCGACATGTCCGAGTTCTCGGAGAAGCACACGGTGTCGCGGCTGTTCGGCTCCCCGCCCGGCTACGTCGGCTACGAGGAGGGCGGCCAGCTCACCGAGAAGGTGCGCCGCCGGCCGTTCTCCGTCGTCCTGTTCGACGAGGTGGAGAAGGCCCACGCGGACATCTTCAACTCGCTGCTGCAGATCCTCGAGGACGGCCGCCTGACCGACTCCCAGGGCCGGACGGTCGACTTCAAGAACACGATCATCATCATGACGACGAACCTCGGCACGCGGGACATCGCCAAGGGCCTGCAGACCGGCTTCCAGGCCGGCGGCGACCTGTCGACGTCCTACGAGCGGATGAAGACGAAGGTCAACGAGGAGCTCAAGCAGCACTTCCGGCCCGAGTTCCTCAACCGCGTCGACGACGTCGTGGTGTTCCCGCAGCTGTCGCAGGACGAGATCGTCCAGATCGTCGACCTGATGATCGCCAAGCTGGAGGAGCGCCTCAAGGACAAGGACATGGGCATCGAGCTGACGCCCGCGGCCAAGAACCTGCTGGCGACCAAGGGCTACGACCCGGTCCTCGGGGCGCGGCCGCTGCGCCGGACGATCCAGCGGGACATCGAGGACGCGCTGTCCGAGAAGATCCTGTACGGCGAGCTGCACGCCGGGCAGATCGTGCTCGTGGACGTCGAGGGCGAGGGCCCGGGGGCGAGGTTCACCTTCACCGGAACGGCCAAGTCCGACCTGCCGGACGTCGCGCCGGTGGAAGCCGCCGGCACCGAGTAGCCCTTTCGTGATCATGGGATCCCGCCACCGCGGAGGGGGCGGGGTCCCATGATCACGTCCGGGGGAGGTCGGCGAGGATCTGCTCCATGCTGGCGATCTCCGCCAGCTGCGTCACCGGCCCCTCAGCGTTGCTCGAGGGTGGTGAGGCGGGCGTCGATCGCGCCGAGTGACGCCCGGATCGTGACCATCTCGTCCTGCATGGTGGTCAGCCGGCCCTCGATGCTCTCGAACCGCCGGTCGATGCTCTCGAACCGCCGGTCGACGCCGTCGAACCGGCTGGTCACCTGCGACTGCAGGTCACCGATGCGGTGGCTCAGGACCGTCGCCATCGCGACGACGGCGGTCACCGCCACGGCGAAACCGCCCACCATGGCGGTGACGAGCAGCTCGGTCGGGACCATGCGCCTACGGTACGACGGCTCGCCCAGGTGGCGTGTCCGTCGTCCACAGGGCCCTACCGCAGGTACGACGCCCCGTTGAGGTCGAGCACCGCACCCGAGGCCCACTCGGCCTGCGGCGACGCGAGCCACAGCACCGCCTCGGCGACCTCCTCCGGCTGCGCCACCCGGCGGAACGGGCTCTGTGCCCGCACGGCGTCCCCGGCCGGGGAGTCCAGCACGGACGCCGCCATGTCGGTGGCCACGAAACCCGGCGCCACCGAGGTGACCGCGATGCCGTGCCGGCCGAGGGAGACGGCCAGGGACTGGCCGAGCGCGTGCACGCCCGCCTTGCTCGCCCCGTAGGCGGGCACGTCCGGCTCGCCCCGGTAGGCACCGCGCGAGCCGACGTTGACGATGCGGCCGGGAGGCAGGCCGTCGGCGGGTGGCGTCGCGAGCATGTGGCGGGCCACGCACCACGTGACGTTCGCCGTGCCGAGCAGGTTGACGTCGACGGTGCGGCGCCACGCCGCCACCCAGTGCTCGTAGTCGCTCGCGTCGACGGGGTGGTCGATCCGGCGGCTCCCGCCCGCCGGGTCGGCCGTGAACAGGGCCGCGTTGTTGACCAGGACGTCGATCCGGCCGAGCGCGCCGATCGCGTCGTCGACCATGCGGGCCACCTGGCCGGGATCCGCGACGTCCGCCTGGACGGCGACGTGCCCCTCGCCGTCCAGGGACGCGACCACCTCCTCAGCGCGCTCGCGGGCCCCGCGGTAGGCCGCCGCGACCCGGTCGCCGCGGGCGGCGAACGCGCGCGCCACCGCGGCTCCGATACCGCGCGACGCGCCGGTGACGAGAACTCCTCGGGACGGGATCGTGGCACTCACCCGCCCGAGGCTACGGCCCCTGCTGGCATGATCGACGGATGGACCTCAGCCCGGGCCGCACCGCCGTCCTCGCCCTGCACTGGCAGGTGAACGTCGTCCGCCCCGAGGGCTTCTTCGGCGCGATGCTCGCCGAGCCGGTCGCGGCGTCCGGGGTCGTCGCGCGGGCCCGCGAGTTCCATACCGCCGCCCGGGCAGTCGGCGTGCCGCTGGTCTTCACTCGCTTCACCGTGCCGGACGGCGAGGGACGGCTGGTGCGCAACACCGGCTTCATGCGCGCGGTTGCCGAGGCTCAGGAAGCGTTCCGGCCCAATGCCTCTGGCGCCGCGATCGTGGACGATGTCGGCTACGAGGCGGACGTGGACGACGTCAGCGACAACCAGCGGCTGTCCGGTCTGGCGGGCTACGACCTCGCTGAGAGCCTGTCCCGCAAGGGAATCGACACTCTGCTGGTCACCGGTGTCGCGACCAACCTGACCGTGGAGCAGACCGCCCGGCACGCCACGGACCTCGGCTTCCACGTGCACGTCGTCGCGGACTGCGTGGCTGCGGCGGAGCCGGCCGTGCACGAGGCGTCCCTCGCGAACCTGGCGTTGACCACGGAGGGCTGCCCGGACGCCGCCGCCGTGCTGGCGGCACTGGCGCGATGAGCGGCGTCGTCGTCCGGCGCGCCCGGGCCAAGGACGTGCGCGCCATCAGGGACCTCGTCCAGCCGCTCACCGAGCAGCGGGTGCTCATCGCGAAGGAGGCGGTCGCCTACTACGAGGCGCTGCAGGAGTTCCGGGTGGCCGAGGTCGACAGAGCGCTCGCGGGATGCGGTGCGCTGCATGTGATGTGGGAGGACCTGGCCGAGGTGCGGACGCTCGCCGTCGATCCGCGATTTCGCGGTCGTGGCGTCGGTGGCGCGCTGCTGGAGACGCTGCTGGACGACGCCCGCGAGCTCGGCGTCCAGCGCGTCTTCACCCTGACGTTCGAGGTGGCGTTCTTCGCGCGGCACGGCTTCGAGGTCATCGAGGGCACGCCGGTGGCGCCCGAGGTGTACCTCGAGCTGCTCCGCAGCCACGACGACGGTGTCGCCGAGTTCCTCGACCTGGCGCGCGTGAAGCCGAACACGCTCGGCAACACCAGGATGCTGCGGATGCTGTAGGAACCGCCTAGCGCCTCGCCGGCGGCCCGGGGGCACGGGCGACACGCTGAAGAGGTCGCCGCAGCACGGTGAGCACGACCGCCACCTGCGCCAGCACGCCCAGGCCGACGGCAGCCATCAGCGCGGCGGTCCCGCGCGGCTGCAGCAGCATCGGCATCGCGACCGCGATGACGGCTCCCACGGCGACGACCGCCACCGCCAGCTGCCTGAGGGTCCGCTGCGCCACTCCGGCGGCACGGCGCGGCTCGTGTCCCGCGCGCACCCTCCGCAGGCCGACCGCTGCCGCGGCCGCACCGGCGAGCGCGCCGGCCTGCCCGGCCAGCAGCAGGACGACGACGGGCACCGTGGTCGCGTCCACCCGGCTCGAGGACAGCACGAGGAACGCCGCCGCGAGCACGCCCAGCAGCAGCCCGGTTCCGGCCGAGCCGAGCACCGCCCGGGCGAGTGCGCGCTCGGTGACCGCGGAGAGCAGGTCCTCGTCGTCGTCCGTCATCGAGCGACCTCTTCGGGGAGCCGGAAACGGCCGTCCGCCAACGGCTCGACGAGACCGTCGGCGACCAGGGAGTCCAGGCAGCGTGCTCGTTGGACGTCGTCGTCCCAGACCTGGCGCAGCTCGGCGGCTGTGACCGGGCCGTGCGAGGCGCGCAGCACCGCCATCAGCCGGCCACGGACCTGCCGGTCCGTCCCGGCCCAGGCCTGGCCGCGGCGGGGCGGCCCGTCGTCCGGTGGGTTCCCCGCTGCCCGCCAGGCGCACAGGTCGGCCACCGGGCAGGCGCCGCAGCGAGGGGACCGGGCGGTGCAGACCAGCGCGCCGAGCTCCATCACGGCTACCGACCAGCGGGCGGCCGTGCCGGCGTCGTCGGGGAGGAGCCCGTGCGCGAGGCGCTGCTCCCCGCTGGTGAGGGCACGTGCCGGCAGCGCACGTCCGGACACCGCCCGGGCGTGCACGCGCCGCACGTTCGTGTCGACGACGGCGTGCCGCCGGCCGAACGCGAACGTCGCCACGGCCGCGGCGGTGTACGCGCCGACACCGGGCAGGGACAGCAGCGTGTCGTGGTCGTCCGGCACCTCGCCGCCGTGCCGGTCGGTGATCGCCCCGGCGGCCGCGTGCAGGCGCAGGGCCCGCCGCGGGTAGCCCAGTCGGCCCCAGGCGCGGACGGGCTCGGCCGGCGGCTCGGCAGCCAGGTCGCGCGGCGCGGGCCAGCGTGCGAGCCACGCCTCCCACACCGGCAGCACGCGGGCGACCGGCGTCTGCTGCAGCATCACCTCGCTGACGAGCACGCCCCAGGGCGTCGCGTCGTCCCGCCGCCACGGCAGGTCTCGGGCCGCGGCGG
>JBMOMI010000085.1:0-11080 GCA_049325235.1 Actinomycetota bacterium
TGGTCGCGGCCGGTGCCGCGGTCGGCGCGATCATGCTGGGCGGGCGCCGGCAGGCTGCCACGGCCGGTAGCGGCGCAGCATCGGCCGACGTCCTGGCCGGCGAGCGAACCGTCGCCGAGCTCGAAGGCCGGCGCGCCGCCGCGCTCTCGGCAGCCCAGCGCGGCCAGGCGATGCGAGCGGAGATCGAGTCCCGGGCCGCCGCCCGCGGCCTGCCCACCGATCCCCAGCACCTGCGGCATCTCGCGGCCCAGGCTGAGCAGGTCATCGAGGAGCGCGCCCGACTGGACCGGTGGGACCGCGACGCCCGGAGCTGCGTCGAGGATGTCACGGCGGCCATCGACCGACTCCGGGCGGCGCTGGTCGACCGTGGCCACCCAATCCAGGAGGGCGAGCGTGTCGAGGACGCGGTGCGCGCCTACGAGGAGGCGTGCGCGCGGCGCGCGGAGACCGCCGCCGACGCAGCGCGGCGGGACGGCCTGACCTCCGCCCTCGCCGCTCGGCAGCGCGAGGAGGCCGCCGCCGCCGAGGCCCACCGGCGACGTCGGGAGGCCGGCGAGGCTCTCCGGTCCGCTGCCGCTCTGGTGGGGCTCGCGGACGCGACCGACACCGGCGACTCGGACGACGACCGGCACTTCCTCGCCGCCCGTCTCCAGCAGTGGCAGGAGGAGCAGGACGCCGCGGCCACCGCCCGTGAGCAGCGGCAGCGGGAGTGGTCCGAGCTGACGACCCTGCTGGCGGGGGAGACCGTCGAGGACGTCGTCAAGTGCGTCCAAGTGCTGCAGGACGAGCGAGACCGGGCGGAGCGCGCGTTCCAGCGCGACCGGCAGGTTGCCACGGAGGCCGCCGAGCGCCGCGACCAGCACGCCCGAGCGCTCGGCATCACCGAGTCGCTCGACGCAGAGGTCGCCGCCCAGCATCTGCAGGCGGCGAAGGAAGCCCTCGCCGCTGCCCGTGCGGAGGCGAAGCAGGCTGGCGCCCGGGCCGAGCACGCCGAGGGTGTGCTGCAGGAGCGGGCCCGCACCCTGCCTTCCGTCGCGGAGGCCGAGGAGGAGCTCGCCGCCGCCACCGCGGAGCTCGACCGGGTGACCGAGCTGTCCCGGACGCTGACCCTCACCCAGCAGTTCCTCACCCGCGCCCAGGACACGGTGCATCGCGACATCGCCCCGGTGATCGCGACCACGCTGCGCGGCTGGCTGCCGGTAGTCACCGAAGGCCGGTACGTCGACGCCACCGTCGACCCGGCCACGCTGCGGGTGCAGGTGTGCGGGCCGGAGCGGCGCTGGCGGTCCGCGGACCAGCTGTCCGTGGGCACCGCCGAGCAGGTCTACCTCCTGCTGCGGGTGGCGCTGGCCGAGCACCTGACCACCGAGGGTGAGACGAGTCCGCTCCTGCTGGACGACGTCACGGTCCAGGCGGACGACGGGCGCACCCGCCAGCTGCTGGACCTGCTGCTGCGGCTGTCGGAGGAGCGGCAGATCGTGCTGTTCGCCCAGGAGCCGGTCGTGCTCGACTGGGCCAAGGAGCGGCTCTCCGACGAGCGGCGGCACAGCGTCGTCGAGCTGCCCCGGGTGGCCGTCGTGTGAACCGAGGGACGCTCGCGTCCCGGTCAGTCCTCAGCGGGCCTTCGCCGCGAGAAAAACCAGGCGCAGAACGTCCCCTCCTCCGCATAGCGTGACCTCACCATGGCTGCGATCACGGCGGAGGCCGCTACCCCGGACCAGCGGCGGGCGGCCCCTCCGGACGCCGACCCGTCCCGCCGGATCGACTGGCGGCGGCTGAAGAGCCCCGTCGCGGCGGCCGCGCTGACCGCGTCCGCCGTAGGAGCGGTCGGGATGACGCTGGGTACCGTCGTGGCCGGGCAGCTCGCCGAGAACCCGACCCGGGCCCTGGTCTGGCTGCTCGCCGTCTGCCTCGTCGGTGCCGCCGTCATCGACACCGCCGGGAAGATCGCCTGGGTCGGCTGCTCGGACCGCGCCGAGGGCCGGCTGCGTGAGGACCTGCTCCAGGCGGCGCTGCGCCAGCCGCTGCCCGCGCTCAGCGAGCAGGCGGTCGGCGAGATCCTCGACCGGATCGACGACGACAGCCACGAGGTCGGCAACCTCGTCCGGTGGCAGTTCTGGATGCTCGCCCGCACCGTGTTCGGCGCCCTGCCGATGTGGGTGGTCGCCGGGGTCACCTGGTGGCCGTCCTTCATCCTGTTCCCGGTGCTCGCGGCCGTCACCTGGTTCGCCGTCCGGTCGCTGCTCGGGGACATCTCGCGCCGCAAGGTCGTCGAGGAGATGGCGTGGACCGACCACGCCGCCGTCCTCGAGGAGGGCATCGCCGGCCGCGACGACCTGCGCACCAGCCTGGGCCAGGCCTACGTCCTGCGCCGCCTGGCCCGGCTCTCCGCCGACGTCCACGCGAAGTTCCGCTCGGTCGTCGACGTCGAGAGCCGCCTGGCCCGGCGCACCGGCGTCCTGCTCCACGCTCTGCTGGCGGGCGTCGCGGTCGCCGGGGTGGCGCTCACCTCCAGCGGCGCCCTCTCGGTTGCCGAGGTGGTGACCCTCTTCCTCGTCACCTCCTCGTTCGTCGGCCAGATCGCGATGGTGGCTAACCACCTGCCGGACCTGCAGGCCGGCCTCGGGGCCGTCATCCGACTGCGGCAGATGCTGGACGTCGTCCCCGAGCCGGAGGGCGGCCGCCCCGTTCCCGACGGGCCGGTCGACCTGGAACTACGGGGTCTCGACTTCTCCTACGCCGAGGGGACGTTCGCGCTGCGGGGTATCGACCTGCACGTCCCCGCCGGTCAGACGGTCGCCCTGGTCGGCCGCACCGGCTCCGGCAAGTCGACCCTGGCCGCCCTGGTGTCCCGGGCGATGGAGCCACCGCGAGGCACGGTGTTCCTCGGCGGCGTCGACGTCCGGGACCTGGACCTGCAGCTCCTTCGGCGTTCCGTCGGCGTCGTCACGCAGTGCACGGAGATCCTCGCCGGCACCCTCGCCGAGAACATCACCCTGTTCGCCGACGTCCCGAGAGACCGGGTCGAGGCGGCCGTGGCGGAGCTCGGGCTGGCCGGCTGGGTCGCCGGTCTCCCCGACGGTCTCGAGACGCTCCTCGGACCCGGGGGGACGTCGCTGTCGGCGGGGGAGGAGCAGCTGGTCGCGTTCGCGCGTCTGCTGGTCCGCGACGTCCGGGTGGTCGTGCTCGACGAGGCCACCGCCCGGATGGACCCGCTCACCGAGCGCCGCGTCGTGGCCGCCGCCAGCCGACTGCTCACGGCCCGGACCGGGATCCTCGTCGCCCACCGGCTGTCCACCATCGAGCGGGCCCCGCTGGTCGCCGTCCTGGACCGCGGGCGAATCGTTCAGCAGGGTCCGCGCACCGAGCTCGCCGTGGCCCCCGGGCCGTTCAGCGACCTGCTGGCGGCCAGCCGCACCCACCACGGCCACGACCCGGCCGCCACGGACGGCATCGACGCCAAGGGGCAGGTCGCGGCCGAGCTTTCGGCGGCCGAGTTCTCCGCGGCCGGGGTTTCGGCGGCCGGGTTGTCCGCGACGGACCACGACGGCGTCGGGGGGCGCCGCCGGTCCGGCCCGCGGCCGGAGGTCGAGGACGCCGGCACGGGCCCCTCGCTGGCGCGCGGTATCGCGCACGCGCTCGCGGTGCGTCCGGCGTGGGGGCTGCTCGGAGCGTTCCTGTTCCTGCTCGCCGCCCTCACCGGGGCCCAGGGCGCCGTCACCGGACTCCTGTGGGGCCGGACCGTGGAGACCCTCCAGGCCGGCGGGGACCCGTGGTGGCTGACCGGTGCGGTCGCGGTGAGCCTGCTCGCCGCCCCGCTCATGCTGGCCAACGCCTTCTGGCGCTACCCCCGCTGGTGGGTGGAGGTCCTGCTCCGGGCCCGGATGGCGGTGCTCTACGGCCAGACGGGGCAGCGCCGGCTGGCGCGCACGCCGCCCGGCGAGGTCGTCGCCCGCTCGATGGACGCCGACCGCTACGCCCGGTACGCCGACCGGTGGATCGACTTCCTCAACGGCCTGGTCATCGCCAGCGTCACCGCGCTGCTCGCCGGGACCTGGGTGGCCGGCGCGGTGCTGCTCGCCGTGATGGTTGCCTCGGCGCTCGCCTCGACGCTCGGCCGGCCCATGGCCGGTCGGTCGGCGGCCGCGGCGTCCGAGGCCCGGGCCAGGTTCGGGCGCGCCCTCGTCTCCGGGCTCGACTCGGTGCGCACCGTCAAGCTGGCTGCCGCCGTCCCCGAGCTGCATGCCCACCTGCGGCGCGTGGACTCCGGCCGGGTCGACGCCGCGGTCACGGAGCACCGGGTGCAGGCGTTCCTGGACGGCGTACCCATGGTGATGGTGCAGAGCGGCGTCGTCGCGGCGTGGGGGATCTACTTCCTGGACGGCTGGAGCCTTGCGGTCGCCCTGCTCGTGGCCAACGCGGTCGGCGGTTTCGACTGGTTCGGCCGCGTCGCCGGGATGGTGGTCACCGAGGCGCCCGGGACCCGGGCATGGCAGAAGGAGACCAGCCGGTTCGCCGGCGGGGCCGACCTGATGGACCTCCCCCCGGACGTCGACCTCGTCACCGGGGCGGCCCCGGCGCCGGAGCCGGTCCGGCGGGTTCCGTTGGAGCGCCTCGAGTTGCGCGGGTTCTCGGCGGTCCACGACGACGGCACGATCGGCGTCAGCAGCGTGGACCTCACCGTGGAGGCCGGTGAGCTGGTGCTGCTCGTCGGCCAGGTCGGCGCCGGCAAGTCGAGCCTGCTGTCGGCGCTGGCCGGGCTGATCGAGCACACCGGCGTCCTGCTGTGGAACGGCCGGCCGGTCACCGACCCGCAGGCGTTCCTGCGGCCCGCGCAGGTGGCCCACGTCGCCCAAGTGCCGCGGGTGCTGTCCGGCAGCTTTACCGACAACGTGCTGCTGGGCCACCGGCGGACCTTCGAGGACCCGGTCTCCGCCGCCCGGCTCCGGCGTGACATCGAGGACGCCGGTGGGAAGGACGCCGTCGTCGGGCACCGCGGCGTCCGGCTCTCCGGCGGGCAGGTCCAGCGGCTCGCCCTCGCGCGAGCGCTCGCCGCCGACACCGAGCTGCTCCTGGCCGACGACGTCTCCAGCGCCCTGGACGCCAGCACCGAGATCGAGCTGTGGGCGGCGCTGCGCGAACGGGGGACGACGGTGATCGGCGCCACGGCCAAACGGGCAGCCCTGGCCCAGGCCGACCGGGTCGTCGTCCTCGTCGACGGACAGGTGGCAGCCACCGGTCCCTGGCAGGAGCTCGCGCCGGCGTGGAGCCATCTCGCAGGGTGAGTGGGGCGCGGGATGAGTGGGGCGCGGGGACGACACCGGACTGGACGTCGACACGCTGGCATCTCGGATCGCTAGCCTGTGCCGGTGACTGACCACGACCGGATCAATGAGCTGCTCGCCGGCTACCCCGTGACGGTGGAGATCCCCGTGGCCTGGGGCGACATGGACGCCATGGGCCACGTGAACAACACCGTCTACTTCCGCTACTTCGAGACCGCGCGGATCGAGTGCTTCGCCCGGGTCGGTCTGGGCTCGATCGAACAGTCGCGCGGCGTCGGGCCGATCCTGCACTCGGTGAGCTGCCGGTTTCGGATCCCGCTGACCCACCCGGACACCCTGACCGTCGGTACGCAGATCGGGGACGTCGGCGACGACCGGTTCGTCATGCGGTACCGGGTCGCGAGCCACCAGCACGGGGCGGTGGCCGCAGACGGCGAGTCCGTGATCGTTACTTTTGACTACGACACCGGCAGGAAGGCTCCGGTGTCGGAGGATCTGGCAGCGCGGCTCATGGAGTTGCGCCAGGCGTAACCAAGAGGGCGAGCGCGAAGCGCTCGCAGGATGAGGGCAGTGGCATGGTGGAGATGACGGTCGGCGACGCGCAGGCGCGGCTGGACGACGTCGTCGACACCGCGCGAGCCCAGCACGACCCGGTCTACCTGACTTGCCGTGGCCAGCGGGTAGCCGCAGTGATCGACGCCGAGGATCTCGACCGGCTCATCGCAGCCGCGGAGGACTTGGCCGACATCGCGGCCGTTGCGGCCGCTGCAACCGAGATGGATGAGGGCGGACCCGCTGTCCCTTGGGAGCAGGTCAAGGCCGACCTCGGTCTGGCATGACCTGTCGTAGCTGAGCCTGTCCGCGCTGCACCTCGACAGGAGCGGGCGCTCCGCGGCGGCGGGTGAAGGTGGGTGGACCCTGGATCTACACGCCCACCGTGAAGAGCCGTATCCTGAGGTTGACCGGCTTGACTGGCCACTCAACAGAGTCGTCCCGAAGGGTTCGAAGATGGCGGCGAAGAAGGCGACGAGCAGCAACCGTAGCGTCGCGGGCTGGAGCAAGGGCGGGACGAAGAAGACCACCAGCAAGACGACCAAGAAGGCAGCCACCATGACCAGCCGGAGCGCTGTCGCCAAGACGGGCCGGTCGGTGGGCACGTCGGCTGTAGGCGGCCGTTACACAGTCGCGCGCAGGGCTGGAACTTCGAAGCCGCCTGTTCGGCTCACGGCGTCAGGGCAGGACAAGACGGCCCCCCGTTCCAGGAGTGCGTCGTCCGTGCGGTCGTCGGCCGAGTCGGGTCTGCCCCACGATCTGCAGGAGTACCTAGAGGCGTTTGTCGCTGAACTCGACACCACCGTGGTTCCCGCGCTGCTGCAGCGGCTCCGTGCCGGCGCCGCGCGAGTGCCCCCGAGGGAGTTGGCGAAGCGGATGCTGGCGGTGGCGCCTGCCGCCGCACCGGTGAACAAGATGGCTGAACAAGTCGGGCCGGACTTCTACGACACTGCCGGTGTCATGGTTGTGCTCGCCCCACCGGGCGCGGACCCGATCTCCAAGCAGGCGGTCGAGCACAGACGCCGGCGGCGCACGGTGTTGGCGCTGCAGACCTCCGACGGACGCTGGATCTATCCGACCTGGCAGTTTCGCGACCACGAGGTCATGCCAGGTCTGGCCGAGGTTCTGGCCGTCTTCGAAGAGCACTCCAACTGGTCGGTCGGGACGTGGCTGACCACGCCAAACAAGGATCTCGACGAGCGCACCCCCGTGCAGTGGCTCAACGAGGGCCGGGATCGCGAGCACCTGCTGCGCCTCGCCCGGCACACCGCACACCGGTGGGCCGCTTGAGTGGGTCGCAACAGCCTTGGGCTGCGGGCCCCAGACGAAGCGGGCCTCGACTTCAAACGGTTTCCTCGCAAGACGCTGAGGGCCGGCAGCGAGTGGTTCCGGCAGCACCAGGAGAGGCCAACGGCGGACCGCGGCGCCTGGTACTTCGCCTCCTACCCTCCCGGTGACGAGGGAGGTGGCCGGTTCGACCTGCCGCACCCGGACGGCACCTGCTACCTGGCCTCAACCGAGTTGGGTGCCGTCAACGAGTTGGTCGGGCCCGAGTGCGCCGACCGCGGATGGGTGGACGGGGACCTCGTCGCCGGGCGAGTCGTGTCACGGCTGCGGCTGCCCGACGACGTGAAGGCTGCCGACACCACCTCGGCGCGGGCGGCCCAGTTCCGCGCCACCAATGAACTGCCCGCCACTGAACGCTACGACATCACCCAGGCATGGGCCGACACGCTGCACCGCGCCGGGTTCGGCGGCGTGTATGCGCTGCTGCGGTTCACTCCGGGCCCGACCCGGGGGATGGCTCTGTTCGGCCCTGCCGGCACCCCGAACCCGGCCATGCCGGGTGATCCGGCGCCGGTGCCGGTTCGTCAGGTCCTGGAGCGTCTCGGGATCGAGGTCGTCGAGCCGCCCAACTTCGGCTCGATCACGATCATCAGCCCTTGAAGAAGCAGTTGCGCGCCTGCGACGAAACCGCGCCTCCGGTCCGGTTCCAGCGCCCCCGCCGTGGCACGATGTCGCCGTCCGCGGCAACACCGGGGGAGGAAGCGGAAGACGTGCAACCGGACAGTCGGCGATGGGTCGAGGTCACCCCGTCGGAGTTCGCCCACGAGCGGGCGGGCCTGGCGGCGGTGCGTGACCTGCTGCCCGACGCCGACCCGTACCGGGCCTGGAGCAACTTCACCTTCACCGCCGCCGACGGTCGCCTGTACGAGGTGGACCTGCTCGTCGTCGGCCGGTCCGGCCTGCACCTGGTCGAGCTCAAGCACTGGCAGGGCGCCCTGCGCGGCGACGGCCAGACGTGGTGGCACAACGGTCACCCGGTCGACAACCCGCGCCTGCTCGCCGAGGCTAAGGCCAAGCGTCTGCGGTCCCTGCTCGAGGACGTCGCCCGGGACAAGGGGCTGCGTACCCGCGTCCCGTACGTGACCGCCTCGGTCCTCCTGCACGCGCCCGGCACCGTCGTCCAGCTGGACGACCAGGGCCGGCAGGGCGTCTACGGTCTCGACGGCCAGGGGCCGGCTGGCCTCCCAGCGGTCGTCGCGGACCTGCTGACCGCGCCGGCAGGTGACGTCCGCAACGTCGTCGACCGCACCCGCTCCCGGGAGATCGCCAAACTCGTCGACGCCGCCGGGATCCGGCGCAGCGTGCGGTTGCGTCAGGTCGGCACCCTGCTGCTCGACGAGGACCCGATCGCCGAGGGCCCCGGCTGGCAGGACTACCTCGGCCACCACACCCAGCTGGACGGCGTGGTCCGCCGGGTGCGGATCTACCTGGTGCACAAGGCGGCCACCGCCCAGGACAGGGCCACGATCCTGCGCGCCGCCCGCCGCGAGTTCGCCCTGCTGGAGGGCGTGCAGCACCCCGGCATCGCCCGGGCCGTCGACTTCGTCGACCACGAGCGGGGCCCTGCGGTGGTCTTCGAGCACGACAGGCGGGAGGTCCGGCTCGACCACTACCTGGCCCAGCACCCCGACCTGGACGTCGGGCACCGGCTGGACATCGTCAGCACCCTCGCGTCGACCATCCGGTACGCCCACGGCCGCCGGCTCGTGCACCGCCGGCTCAGCCCCCGGTCGGTGTACGTCCGGCAGACCTCCGACGGGCACCCGGCGGTACGCATCCGGGACTGGCAGACCGCCGGGCGGCTGGCGAGCACCGCGACCCTGGGCACCGTCGTCTCCGGGACGCGGCACCTCGACGCGCTGACCGACCCGGCAGCGGCACCGTTCCTGGCCCCGGACGGGCTGACCAACCCGGACGCCGACGGCGTCCTGCTCGACGTCTTCGGCCTCGGCGCCCTGGCCTACCTGGTTTTCACCGGCCGGCCGCCGGCGCGCAGCACCGACGAGCTGCTGGCCCGGCTGGCCGCGGACGGCGGGCTGTTCGTCGCCGCGGACCTGGACGGCGTCCCGGAGGCGATGGAGGAGCTCGTCTACGAGGCGACGCAGGGCGACGTCGACCTGCGGATGCGTTCGGCGGCCGAGTTCTCCCGCGGCGTCGAGAAGCTCCTGGACGAGCTGACCGCCCCGGACGACGCCGACGAGCGAGTGGACCCGTTGGAGGCGGTCACAGGCTCACGGCTGGGGACGCCGGAGCACCCGGACCGGTTCGTCGTCGTCGACCGGCTGGGTCGGGGTTCGACCGCCCAGGCCCTGCTCGTGGACGACCACGCCACCACCCCGCCGCGGCGCGCCGTCCTGAAGGTGGCGCTGGACGAGAGCCGCCGCAGCAGGCTCGTCGACGAGGCCGAGGTGCTGCGCCGGGTCCGCAACCAGCGGATCGCCGCCCTGCTGGACGGGCCGCTCGACGTCGGCGGCCGCACCTGCCTGCTGCTGGAGGACGCCGGCCGCGAGCCGCTGGACGAGCTGCTGCGCCGCGAGGGCCGCTTGTCGATCGACCTGCTCGAGCGGTGGGGCACCGACCTGATGAAGATCCTCGAGGCCCTGGACGACGCGGGCGTCAACCACCGGGACATCAAGCCGGCCAACCTGGCCCACCGCGAGCTCAACCAGAAGACCCGCGCTCAGCACCTGGCCCTGTTCGACTTCTCCTTGTCGCGGGCCCCGCTGGAGGAGACGAAGGTCGGCACGCCGCCGTACCTGGACCCGTTCTTCCACCCCGTGCACCGACCACGCTGGGACGCCGCGGCCGAGCGCTACGCCGCTGCGGTGACCCTCTACGAGATGGCGACCGGCGCCCTGCCGACCTACGGCGGTGAGGCCAACCCGGTGGTCGTCGCTGACGACATCACCATCGACCCGGAGCTGTTCGACCCCGCTGTCGCCGACGGCCTGTCCGCGTTCTTCGCCACCGCGCTGGCCCGTGACCCGAAGGCCCGCCACGACGGCATCGACGCGATGGCGCGGGCCTGGGCGGAGGTGTTCGCGAGCCTCCCGACGGCCCACGAGGGCGAGTCGGACGTCGAGCCGTTGGCTGGCGCCGAGCGCGACCGGCTCGCCCAGCAGGTCGGCCTGCAGACACCCATCGGCGACACGGGTCTGACCCCGCGGGCCGTCAGTGCCCTGACCCGGATCGGCATCGCCACCGTCGGTGACCTGCTCGAGCGGCCCGCGTTCGAGATCAGCCGGTTGGCGGGGGTGTCCGAGGCGACCCGCCGCGAGGTGCGCCGCCGGGCCAAGCAGTGGCGTCAGCAGCTGGCACCGGCGTCGACGGACGCATCCACGGTCACCACGGCCCCGGCGCCGGAGGTCGAGGGCAGCAGCGTGGACGCCGTCCTGGCCGCCCTGGTGCCTGCGGAGACCAGCCGCAACGCCAGCGAGGTCCACGCGACTCGGCTGCTGCTGGGGCTGACCGGCCCGGACGACGATCAGCCGGCGACGTGGCCGAGCCAGGCGGAGGTCTCCCGCCGCCTCGGTGTCAGCAGTCAGCGGGTCACCCAGATCGTCCGGAAGGCCCGCGACCGGTGGGCCAGGGTCCCGGCCCTGCAGGAGGTGCGCGACGAGGTCGTCCAGCTCGTCCAGGACGCCGGGAGCGTGGCAGGCGCCGACGAGGTGGCCCTTGGCCTGCTCCGCCTGCGCGGTTCGATCGCCCCGGACGCCCAGCGGCTGGCCCGGGGTCTGGGTCTGGTGCGCGCCGCCGTCGAGGTCGAGCTGGAGCGGGGCGGCGACTCACGACTGGACCTGCGGCGCATCCCGGGCACGGTCCTGCTGGCGGTGGAGCCGGACGCCGTGGACGCGCCCACGGCAGCCACGCTGCTCGACTACGCGGTCGCGCTCGGC
>JBMOMI010000086.1:0-11063 GCA_049325235.1 Actinomycetota bacterium
ACGGCGACGAGGAACACGCCGACCAGCAGCGCCGGCGCGTCACCGCCGTGGTGCAGCCGGCGCAGGAACGCCGGCCGGGGCTGCGCGAGGATCACCAGGGCCGCGAACCCGATCAGCCAGGGGACGATGCGCTCGAACGCCTCGGACGGCGTGAGCAGCAGCAGCGCACCGCCCAGCGTTCCTCCGGCGGCGGCGACCAGCCCGAGGCGGCCGACGCGCCCCGCCTGCCCGGCCAGCTCCGGGCGCGACCCGAGCGCCGACCCCACCCCGCTGGCCACCAGCGACACCGTGTTGGTGACGTTCGCGGTCACCGGCGGCAGGCCGACCGCGAGCAGTGCGGGGTAGCTGATGAGCGAGGCCAGCCCGGCGATGCTGCCGGCGAGCCCGGCGCCGACGCCGGCGAGGGCCAGCAGCGCGAGCTCGACCGCGGACATGGGACGAATGGTCCCACGCCGGGTCAGCGGGGCCGGAAACCAGTCACTCCGCCGCCCCCAGCTCACGGCCCCTCTGGCACCACACGCCAGCCGTCGGCGGCGACGTCGACGGTCGCCGGAGGGCGCAGCATCCCGGGCAGCTCGTCGATCCGGTCCGCCGGTACCACGACGACCACCGTCTCCCCCCGGTGCAGGTCAGCGAGGTCCTCCAGCTGCTGCCAGGGGTCGCCGTCGGCCAGCAGCACCGCGTCGCTCCCCCGGCCGTCACCCTCGGCCCGCAGCAGGAAGCGGGCGGGGCACTGTAGGTCGCTCACGCCACGAGCCTGCCACGATGAGCGTCGTGCTCACCGACCTCGACGAGAACGCGTGCCGGGCCCGCGGGAGCGTCAAGTGGGACCACGCCCCGGACGGCGTCCTGCCGGCCTGGGTGGCCGAGACGGACTTCGCCCCCTGTCCCGCCGTGCACGCCGCGGTCCAGGACGCCGTTGCGCGGGGGGCGTACGGGTACCCGCCGTCGGACGCGCGCACCGGCCTGCCGGAAGCCACGGCCGCGTTCTGTGCGCGCCGGTGGGGCTGGGCCGTCGACCCCTCGCTCGTGGTGCTCACCGGCGACGTCATGGCCGGAATCCGCCTGGTGCTGGAGACCTTGTGCGACAAGGGACCCGTCGTGGTCCCGACGCCCACGTACCCGCCCTTCCTGGACGTCGTCCCACTCACCGGCCGCCCACTGGTGCCCGTCCCGCTCGACGCCGACGCCGAGACCGCCGAGCTGGACCTCGACCGGGTCGACGCCGCACTGGCCGCCGGCGCACGCACCGTGCTGCTGTGCAACCCGCACAACCCGTGGGGCCGCGCGTTCCGGCGCGAGGAGCTCGAGGCGCTGCGGGACGTCGTCCTGCGGCACGGCGCCCGCGTGATCTCGGACGACATCCACGCCCCCCTCGTGCTGCCGGGGACGGTGTACGTGCCCTACGCCTCCCTGCCCGGCACCGCCGACCACACGACGACGGTGCTGTCGGCGAGCAAGGCGTTCAACGTCCCCGGCCTGAAGTGCGGGCAGATCGTCACCGGCACGGCCCACGACTCCTCGGTGCTCCGGCGGCTGCCGCCGGTGGCCAACCACGGGACGTCCCCCCTCGGCATCGCCGCGAACCGAGCGGCGTACGACGAGGGCGGTCCCTGGCTCGACGCCTTGGTGCGGCGCCTGGCCGGTAACCGGTCCCTCCTCGAAGACCTTGTCGCACAACGGCTTCCCGGCGTGCGGATGCGCAGGCTCGAGGCCACGTACCTCGCGTGGCTGGACGTGCGGGCGCTCGCCGGCGACGACCCGGCCGCCGTCGCCCTCGCCCGGGGCCGCGTCATGGTGAACGACGGCGCGACCTTCGGCCCGGGGGGCGAGGGCCACGTGCGCCTGAACATCGCAACGAGCCCGGAGCGCCTGCAGGAGATCGTCCGGCGCCTGGCGACCGCCTGGTCGGTCGACTGAGCTCAGCCCAGCGGCGCCAGCCCGTGTGCGCGGCGGATCGCCTCGACCACGTGCCGCATGATGTCGTCCAGCCCGAAGTCCTTGGGGGTGAACACCTCTGCGACCCCGAGCTCCTTCAGGGCGCGGGCGTCGGCGTCCGGGATGATGCCGCCGACGACGACCGGGACGTCGTGGACGCCGTGCTCGCGCAGGCCCTCGAGCACCTGCGGCACCAGCTCCATGTGGGAGCCGGACAGCACCGAGAGCCCGACGCAGTGCACGTCCTCGGCCACTGCCGCTGCGACGATCTGGGCCGGAGTCAGCCGGATGCCCTGGTAGACCACCTCGAAGCCGACGTCCCGCGCGCGCACCGCGACCTGCTCGGCGCCGTTGGAGTGGCCGTCGAGTCCCGGCTTGCCGACCAGCATCCGCAGGCGGGTGCCGAGCTCCTCCCCGGTGCGCCGCACGGCGTCCCGGACGGCGTTGGTGCCGGCCGAGGCGGGACCCTCGCCGGAGACACGGCCGGAGACGCCGGTGGGTGCCCGGTACTCGCCGAACACCTCGCGCAACGCGCCCGCCCACTCCCCCGTCGTCACCCCGGCACGCGCGCACGCCAGCGTCGCCGGGACGAGGTTCGCTGTGCCGCGCGCGTCCTCGACGAGCCGGTGCAGCGCCGCGGCAGCGGCCTCGCGCCGGCCCGGGTCGGCGTCCCGTTCCTCGCGCCAGCGCTTCACGGCCTCGGCGGCCGCCGCCTCGGCGGCCGGGTCGACGGTCTGGATCGCGGTCCGCAGGTCGGCGGTCAGCGGGCTCGGCTCCGTCGTCGTGAACCGGTTGACGCCGACGACAACGTCCTCGCCGGCCTCGATCCGCTTGCGCCGCAACGCGTGCGAGGCCACGAGGGCCTCCTTCATGTAACCGGACTCGACGGCGGCGACCGCTCCGCCCAACTCCTGCACGCGGTCGATCTCGGCGCGGGCCCCCTCGACGATCTCGCGCACCTTGGCCGCGACGACACCGCTGCCGTCGAACAGGTCGCCGTACTCGAGCAGGTCGGACTCGTAGGCGAGCACCTGCTGGATGCGCAGGCTCCACTGCTGGTCCCACGGCCGCGGCAGCCCGAGCGCCTCGTTCCAGGCCGGCAGTTGGACGGCGCGGGCACGGGCGTTGCGGGAGAGCGTCACGGCGAGCATCTCCAGCACGATGCGCTGCACGTTGTTCTCCGGCTGCGCCTCGGTGAGCCCGAGGGAGTTGACCTGCACGCCGTACCGGAACCGGCGGTGCTTCGGGTCCTCGACGCCGTACCGCTCGCGGGTGATCGTGTCCCACAGCTCGACGAAGGCGCGCATCTTGCACATCTCCTCGACGAACCGCACACCCGCGTTGACGAAGAACGAGATCCGCCCGACGACCTCGCCGAACCGCTCCGGCGGCACCTGGCCGGAGTCGCGGACGGCGTCGAGCACGGCGATCGCCGTGCACATCGCGTACGCGACCTCCTGCACCGGGGTGGCGCCCGCCTCCTGCAGGTGGTAGCTGCAGATGTTGATCGGGTTCCAGCGCGGTACCTCGGACACCGTGTAGGCGATCATGTCCGTGACCAGTCGCAGGCTGGGCCCGGGCGGGAAGACGTAGGTCCCGCGGGACAGGTACTCCTTGATGATGTCGTTCTGCGTCGTGCCGGCGAGCTGGTCCGGCGAGACGCCCTGCTCCTCGGCGACCACCTGGTAGAGCGCCAGCAGCCACATCGCCGTCGCGTTGATCGTCATCGACGTGTTCATCTCGCCGAGCGGGATGCCGTCGAAGAGCCGCCGCATGTCGCCGATGTGCGCGATCGGCACCCCGACCTTGCCGACCTCCCCGCGGGCGAGCTCGTGGTCGGGGTCGTACCCGGTCTGCGTCGGCAGGTCGAAGGCGACCGACAGCCCGGTCTGCCCCTTCTCGAGGTTCCGCCGGTACAGGGCGTTGGACTCGGCGGCGCTGGTGTGACCGGCGTACGTCCGCATCACCCACGGACGGTCGCGCTCGGGGCGTTCGGGCACGGCTGACACCTCCTCGGCAGGTGCCGCGAGGTTACCGACGGGTCACCTCGACGTGACAAGGTGAGAGTCGTCACGGAGGACAATTCCGCGGGTGACGCTCGCCACGGACGCCGTCGCCCTCGCCGCCGGGCCGTCGACACCGGCGTTCCTCCCGCCGACCACTGCTCTCGTCATCGCCGCCGCCGTCATCGGGTACCTGTCGGTGCGCGCCCGCGTCGTCCCGATCGTCGGCTTCCTGCTCGCCGGTGTGCTGATCGGCCCCGCCCAGCTCGGCCTCGTCGACCGGGCGGAGGCCGTCGAGGTCGCCGCCGAGGTCGGCGTGATCCTGCTGCTGTTCACCATCGGCATCGAGTTCTCGCTCGACCGCCTGGCCGGGTTGTGGCGCTACATCGTCGTCGGCGGCGGCCTCCAGGTCGCCCTGACCACGCTCGTCGCGATCGGCGTCGTGGCGGCCACCGGCGGCAGCTGGCAGGACGGCGTCTTCACCGGGTTCCTCGTGTCGCTGTCCTCCACCGCAATCGTGCTGAAGCTGCTCGCGGACCGCCGCGAGCAGGGCACGCCGCGGGGCCGGCTCGCCCTCGCCGTCCTGATCTTCCAGGACCTGGCGGTGGTGGCGATGGTGCTCGTCGTCCCCGAGCTCGGCAGTACCGCAGACACCGGCGGGAGCACGGTCGGCCTCGCTCGCGCGCTCGGCGTCGGTACGGTGGTCGTCGCCCTGACGCTCGTCGTCGCCCGCCGGGTCATGCCCCCGCTGCTCGAACGCGTGGCGCGCACGTGCTCGCCGGAGGTCTTCCTGCTCGCCGTGGTGGCGTTGTGCTTCGGCACCGCGTACCTCACGGCGCTGGCCGGGGTCTCGGTGTCGCTCGGCGCGTTCCTGGCCGGCCTGGTCGTCAGCGAGTCGCGCCACGGCACGCACGCCCTGTCGGAGGTGCTGCCGCTGCAGATCCTCTTCGCCGCGGCGTTCTTCGTCTCGGTCGGGATGCTGCTGGACCTGGGCTTCGTGCTGGCCAACCTCCCCCTCGTCCTCGGGGGGCTGCTCGTCGTCCTGACCGCCAAGGTGGCCGCGACGACGGGCGGGCTGCTCGTCCTGAGGACGCCGTGGCGCACCGCCGCAGGCACCGGCCTGCTGCTGGCGCAGGTCGGTGAGTTCTCCTTCGTGCTGCTCACCGTCGGGCTCGCCGCCGGGCTCACCCCTGCCGGGCTCGGCGAGGACGGCGCCCAGGCGGCGGTCGCCGGCACCGTGCTGCTGATGGCCCTCACCCCGCTGCTCGCGGGCCTCGCCGCCCGCGTCGACCGCCGCTCCGTGTCCCCGACCTCCGGCGGGCCGGTGGCCCCCGCCGAGAGGCACGCCGGCGGCGGGCACGTCCTGCTCCTCGGCTGGGGCGACGGCGCCGCCGAGGTGGCGCGCACGCTGCGGGCGCGTGGTCACCGGGTGGTCGTCACGACCCTGTCGCCCGACCTGGCGGCCGAGGCCGAGCGCCTGGGCGCCGCGGTGGTGCGCGGCGACGCCTCGCGGGCGACGGTGCTCGAGGGCGCCGGGGCCCGCGGCGCGCGGGCCGTCGTCGTCGCCGAGCACGACGCGGCCGACGCGATCCGGGTGGCCGCCGCGGCGCGCCGGGCCACGTCGGCGCCGATCGTCGTCCGCACCCCCGCCTCGGCCGACGTCGGCGAGCTCGTCGCGGCCGGTGCCGACCACGTCGTCGACACGCCCCGGCACAGCCACGCGTCGCTGGTCTCGGCGACCCTCGGCGCACTGGGGGAGCCGCCGGCGATGCTGCTCCCGGCGCAGCGCACCACCGTCGACGTGACGCGCGTCGTCGACTACCGCCTGCCGGAGGGCACCGGCTGCGCCCACGCGGCGGACTCCCGCCCCGTGCTGCCCTCCTCGCCGGGCTGCGAGGACTGCCTGCGCGAGGGCGTCACCGACTGGGTGCACCTGCGCGTCTGCCTGACGTGCGGCCACGTCGGGTGCTGCGACTCCTCCCCCGGCCGGCACGCGACCGCGCACCGCGGCGAGAGCGGACATCCCCTGATCGCCTCGGCCGAGCCGGGCGAGACCTGGGCGTACTGCTACGTGGACGACGTCACGGTGCCGGCACCGGCGACCTCACCCCAGGGCGGCCGCGGATGACGGCGTCCCGGCGTCCGCCACGAGCAGCACCCGCTGCAGCCGCGCGAGCCTCATCAGGCGCAGCAGCCGCGAGGAGGGGTCGACGAGCAGCACCCGGCGGCCCCGGTGCAGGGCCCGACGGTGGACGCCGACCAGCAGGCCCAGCCCGGCGGCGTCCCAGATCTCCAGCCCGGCGACGTCCAGCCGCAGGTCGCCGCTGCCGGCGTCCACCGCGCGGTGCAGCGCGAGCCGCACGTCCGGGATCGTGCGGCTGTCCAGCCGGCCGGTCAGCCGCAGCCCACCCTCGGTCTCGAGTACCTCCATCGCTGCCCCCTGTCCGCAGGTGGTGGTCACCGTAGGGACGAGGGACCGTCAAGTCGCGGAGGCGCGCGGGACGGATGTGACGAACGTGACCTCGAAGCGTTGCCGCGAGCAGACGCTCAGTAGCTGTAGAAGCCCCGACCCGACTTTCGGCCCAGGTCCCCGGCGCTCACCATCCGGGTGAGGATCTCCGGGGCGGCGAACTTCTCGTCGCGCGTCTCGGCGTAGATGTTCTCGGTCGCGTTGCGCAGGATGTCGACGCCGGTGAGGTCGGTGGTGGCCAGGGGGCCCATCGCGTGACCGAACCCGAGCCGGCAGGCGGTGTCGATGTCCTCGGCGGTGGCCACGCCCGACTCGTACAGCCGGACGGCCTCCACGACCAGGGCGGAGATGAGCCGGGTGGTCACGAAGCCGGCGACGTCGCGGTTGACGACGATGCACGTCTTGCCGACCCCCTCGGCGAAGGCGCGGGCCGCCGCCAGGGTCTCGTCGCTCGTCTTGTAGCCGCGCACCAGCTCGCACAGCTGCATCATCGGCACGGGAGAGAAGAAGTGGGTGCCGACGACCTTGTCGGGGCGCCGCGTGGTCGCGGCGATCTTCGTGATCGGGATGGCCGAGGTGTTGGACGCCAGCACGGTGCGGTCGGCGCAGATCCGGTCGAGCTCGGCGAAGACCTGCGCCTTGACCTCCAGGGACTCGAAGACCGCCTCGACGACGATGTCGGCGTCCGCCGCTGCGTCGAGGTCGGTCGTGGTCGTGATGCGCGCCAGGGCCGCCTCGGCGTCCTGGCCCGTCAGCCGGCCCTTCTCGACGAACTTCCCGTAGGACGTCTCGATCCCGGAGAGACCCCGCGTCAGCGCGTCGTCCGAGACGTCGCGCAGCACGACGTCCCAGCCGGCCTGGGCTGCGACCTGGGCGATGCCGGACCCCATCAGTCCGGCGCCGACGACGGCGACCTTCGGCACGTGTGTCCTCCTGGAGAGACGGTGGGCTGGCTCGGCGGGCGAGCCTAGCGAGGGGTGGCGCACACTGGTGCTCCGGACCCTGCGGCGCGAAGGTGAGGTGTCCGCTCTGGGGAGCTACTCCTCCGTGTACGGCCCGGTCGTCGCCTTCGGCATGGTGGTCGTGCTGGCGCTGCTGCTGCGCTGGGCCTTCGCCCGTGGACGCTCGCTCGTGGAGCGGCCGCCGCGCCGCGGGCGGGCCGACGAGTACGGCCTGCTCGTGCCCGTGGCCGAGCCGCAGACGTTCGTCGAGGCGGAGGTGCTGCGCCGGTACCTGGTCGGCGCCGGCATCAGCGCCACGCTGGCCCCGACCACCCAGGGCCCTCGCGTGTACGTCTTCCCCGAGGACGCCGACGTGGCGCGCGACGTGCTGCGCCGCCGGGCCGGTTAGGGCCCGCGGACCAGCTCCGGGACGTCGGCCACCCGGTCCCGGCGGACGTCGGCCCCGAGCGCGGCGAGCGACTCGGTGAACCGCTCGTACCCCCGGTCGACGTGCTCCAGGCCGTCGACGTGCGTCTCGCCCTCGGCGACCAGCCCGGCGACGACGAGCGCCGCGCCGGCGCGGATGTCGCTGGCCTCCACCGGCGCCCCCGACAGGCGCGGACGGCCGCGCACGAGCACGTGGTGGCCCTCGACCCGCACGTCGGCGCCGAGACGCGCGATCTCGTGCACGAACCGAAACCGGGACTCGAAGAGGTTCTCGGTGATGACCGCGGACCCGACGGCCACCGCGCACATCGTCACCACGAACGGCTGGAGGTCGGTCGCGAAGCCCGGGTACGGCAGCGTGGCCACCTCGACGGCCTGCGGCCTCGCCGGGCCCACGACCCGGAAGCCGGCGGCGTCCGGCAGCACCTCCGCGCCGGCCATCCGCAGCTTGTCCAGGGGCAGGCGCAGGTGCTCGGCCCGCCCGCCCCGCACGAGCACGTCCCCCCTCGTGGTCGCCGCCGCGAACGCCCAGGTGCCGGCGACGACCCGGTCCGGCACCACGCGGTGCTCGACCGGGCGGAGCCGCTCGACGCCCTCCACGACCAGCCGCGAGCCGCCGATGCCGTCGATGCGCGCCCCCATCGCCGTGAGCATCGTCGCGAGGTCGGCGATCTCCGGCTCCCGCGCGGCGTTCTCCAGCACCGTGGTGCCGCGGGCCAGGACGGCGGCCATCAGCAGGTTCTCGGTCGCACCGACCGACGGGAACTCCAGGGCGATCTCCGTGCCGGTCAGGCCGTGCGGCGCCTCCGCCACCAGGTAGCCGTGGTCGACGTGGACGCGGGCGCCGAGGGCCTCCAGGCCGGCGACGTGCAGGTCGAGCCCGCGGCTGCCGATCGCGTCGCCGCCGGGCATCGCGACGTCGACGCGGCCGATCCTGGCCACGAGCGGGCCGAGCACGCTGATCGAGGCGCGCATCGCGCGCACGAGCTCGTAGTCCGCGCGGTGACCCGGGTCCGCGGGGACGTCGAGGACGACGACCCGGGCGTGGCCGTCGTGCTCGACCGTGCAGCCGAGACGGCGCAGCAGCTCGGCCATGATGTGCACGTCGACGATGTCCGGCACGTCGAGCAGGGTGCTCCGCCCCGGCGCCAGCAGACACGCCGCCATCAGCTTCAGCGCGCTGTTCTTCGCCCCCGGCACCTCCACCTCGCCGGTGAGCCGGGCCCCTCCGACGATCCGCATCCGCTCCACGCGAGGAGATCGTAGGTGGCGGGCCTAGGCTCCAGCCCATGGTCAACCTGACGCGCATCTACACCCGCACCGGGGACGACGGCACCACGGCGCTCGGCGACTTCAGCCGCACGCGCAAGACCGACCCCCGGCTGGTGGCCTACGCGGACGTCGACGAGGCCAACTCGGCGATCGGCGTCGTGCTGGCCGCCCCCGACGCGGCGACGACGCTGGGCGAGGACGTCGTCGCGCTGCTGACGCGGGTGCAGAACGACCTCTTCGACGTGGGGGCGGACCTGTGCACGCCGCTCGCTGCGAGCTACCCGCACCCTCCGCTGCGCGTGCGCGAGGAGTGGGTCAGCGAGCTGGAGCAGGCGTGCGACACCTACAACGAGCCGCTGGAGAAGCTGCGCTCGTTCATCCTGCCCGGCGGCACGCCGGCCTCCGCCGGCCTGCACGTGGCCCGCACCGTCGTCCGGCGCGCGGAGCGCTCGGCGTGGGCCGCCCTGGAGGTCTACGGCGACGGCGAGGACGGCGGGGTGAACCGCCTGACCGCGACGTACCTGAACCGGCTGTCCGACCTGCTCTTCATCCTGGCCCGGCACGCCAACCGCGAGCGTGGCGACGTGCTGTGGCAGCCCGGCGGTGGCCGCGAGGAGCCCCCGCAGCGACGGTGAGCGGCGCTCACGTGACGTGAGCGTGGCGCCCGGGCGGTGCCGACTCGAGCCAGGAGGCGAAGCCGGTGTACGCCTCGTCGCTCATCGCCAGGTCCAGCTCGTCGCCGCGGTGCCGGCAGTGGACGACGACCGCGTGCGGCAGCACGGCGGTCATCTCGGCGCCCGCCGTGGCCCGGCGCTCGAGCACGACCATCTCGTCGCGCAGCCACGTCGTCATCGGGCGGAAGGAGAACGAGAAGATCCGGAACCACTCGAGGCGGTCGGTGCTGTAGCGGGCGATGCCCAGGCTCCAGTGACCGTCGGGACGGCGCAAGGAGCAGTCGAACGACGCCGCGCGCCGGGCCAGCGTCTGGCGACGCAGGACGAACGCCGAGGCCAGGGCGACGAGCAGGAGCGCGAGCGCGGCGACGACCGCGAGGGGGACGACGATCTCCTGCACCCCGACCGGCCGTCGCTACCGGGAGGCCCGGGCCTCGTCGCCCATGGTGACCGACTCCGCGACGATCACGACGCGGTCGTGCTCGACGGACAGGAACCCACCGTCGATGGTCGCCGTGACCGGGGAGCCGCTGGTCGGGCTGATCCGCACCTCCCCCTGGACGAGGGCCCCGAGGATCGGCGTGTGACCGGGCAGCACGCCCAGCTCCCCCTCGGTCGTGCGGGCCACCACCAGGGACGCCTCTCCGGACCAGACGGTGCGGTCGGCAGCGACGAGCTCGACGTGCAGTTCGGCCACGGTGGTGCCCTCCTGGCAAGACGGGTGGGGTGCCGACGAAGGATACCGGGGCCGCCGCCACCGGCCGCGCCGAGCCCCCACGCCCGCGGTGGGGTGGGCGAGCAGCGCGCGAGGGCCCGCACCGGTCGACGCCGGTGCGGGCCCTCGTCAGCGCGGGGAGCGGCCTACTCGCCGGTCTCCTTCTGGATGCGCGCCCAGTTGCGCTCGACGTCCTCGAGGCCACCGCACATGAAGAACGCCTGCTCGGCGACGTGGTCGTACTCCCCGTCGGCGATCTTCGTGAACGCCTCGATCGTCTCGTCCAGCGGCACCGTGGAGCCCTCGATGCCGGTGAACTGCTTGGCCACGTAGGTGTTCTGCGACAGGAAGCGCTGGATCCGGCGGGCCCGGTTCACGACGATCTTGTCCTCCTCGGACAGCTCGTCGACACCCAGGATCGCGATGATGTCCTGCAGCTCCTTGTTGCGCTGCAGGATCTGCTTGACGCGCACCGCGGTCGTGTAGTGCTCCTGCGAGATGTACCGGGGGTCGAGGATCCGCGACGTCGAGGTCAGCGGGTCCACCGCCGGGTAGATGCCCAGCGAGGCGATCTCACGGGAGAGCTCCGTGGTGGCGTCCAGG
>JBMOMI010000087.1:0-10992 GCA_049325235.1 Actinomycetota bacterium
ACGGCGCCGCCCTGGACGACGTCGCGCGGGTGTCCGGGTTGGACCGGGCCTCGCTCGGTGTTCTGGACGGGGTCCGCTTCACCGGTGACGTCTGGGCGGTGCCGGAGGGGCACGCCGTCCTGCCGGACGAGCCCCTGCTGGAGGTGACGGCGCCCGTCGTCGAGGCCCAGCTCGTCGAGACCCTGCTGCTCAACCGCCTGGACGTCGCCACCGTGCTGACCAGCAAGGCGGTGCGCAGCCGCCTGGCGGCCGGCGGCGCGCGCGTCATCGACTTCTCGGCCCGGCGCACCCACGGGCACCACGCTGCGCTCCAGGCCGCGCGGGCCGGCGGGCTGGTCGGATTCGCCGGGACGAGCAACGTCGAGGCGGCCGTGCGCTACGGCCTGCGAGCGGTGGGCACGATGGCGCACTCGTTCGTCGAGGCCTTCGGAAGCGAGCGGTCGGCGTTCGAGGCGTTCGCGGCCGACCAGCCGGAGGCCACGGTCCTGCTCGTCGACACGTACGACACGATCGAGGGCACGCGGCGCGCCATCGAGGTCATGGACCGCCTGGGCCTGCCGCCGACGACCGGGATCCGGCTGGACAGCGGCGACCTCGCCGACCTCGCGGTGCGCACCCGGGCGATGCTGGACGCCGCCGGGCGGAGGCAGGCGGTGATCGTCGCCAGCGGCGCCCTGGACGAGTACGCGGTCGCCGACCTCCGCGAGCGGGGGGCGCCGATCGACGTGTTCGCGGTCGGCACGAAGGTCGGGACCTCCGCCGACGCGCCGTACCTGGACTCGGCGTACAAGCTCGTCGAGTACGACGGGCGGCCCGTCGTGAAGACCTCCCCCGGCAAGGCCACGATGCCCGGGCGCAAGCAGGTGTGGCGCCGGGCCGGCGTCCCGGACGTGCTGGCCGGGCGTGACGAGCCCGGCCCGCCCGGCGCCGAGGCCCTGCTGGTCGAGGTGATGCGCGGCGGCCGGCGGGTCGCTCCGCGCGAGGGCCTGGACGTCGCCCGCGCACGCCTCGAGGCGGACCTCGTCTGGCTGCCGGAGGCGGCGCGGCGCGTCCACGAGCCGGAGGTGCCCGGCGTCCATGTCTCGCCCGTCCTGCGGGCCGCGACCGAGGCCGCGCGGGGTGCGGTGACCTTCGCCCCTGGCCCGGTGGATCCGCCCGGGCGCTGACTGGACCCATGACGGCCTGGGACGACGCGCGAGCCGGTCTCGCCGGCCAGCCGGGCGGGGGCATCAACATCGCCGTCGAGGCGGTGGACCGGCACGTCACCGAAGGGCGCGGGGACGTCGTGGCGCTGCGGTTCGTCGGTCGTCACGGAGAGCGGTCGGCGGCCACCTTCGCGGAGCTGTCGGCCGACAGCGGCGCCTTCGCCGACCTGTTGGGGCGTCTCGGGATCCGGCCCGGGGAGGCGGTCTTCACACTGCTCGGCCGGGTGCCGGAGCTGTACGTCGCTGCGCTCGGCACGTGGAAGGCGCGGGCGGTGCTGTCGCCGCTGTTCTCGGCGTTCGGGCCGGAGCCGGTCGCCCAGCGGCTGCAGCTCGGCCGCGGGCGCGTGCTCGTCACGACGGAGCAGCTCTACCGGCGCAAGGTGGCCCCGGTGCGTGAGCGACTGCCCGAGCTCGAGCACGTGCTGCTCGTCGACGGGTTCGCCGGCGAGGTGCCGGGCGGGGTGGCGTTCGGCGAGGAGCTCGCCCGGGGCAACCCGGCCTTCGTCGTCCCGCGCACCGACCCGGAAGACCCTGCGTTGCTGCACTTCACCAGCGGCACGACCGGCACGCCGAAAGGCGCCGTGCACGTGCACGAGGCAGTGGTGGCGCACGCGGCGACCGCGGCCGGGCTGCTGGGCCTGCGTCGTGGCGACGTCTACTGGTGCACGGCCGATCCCGGCTGGGTGACCGGCACGTCGTACGGCATCATCGCGCCGCTGGTACGAGCTGCTCGCCGCCGAGCGCGTCGAGGTCTGGTACACCGCGCCGACCGCGCTGCGGATGCTCATGCGCGCCGGTGACGAGATGGCCGGTGAGCACGACCTGTCCGCGCTGCGGCACGTGGCCAGCGTGGGGGAGCCGCTCAACGGCGAGGTCGTGCTGTGGGGCGCGCGCGTGCTCGGCCACCCGGTGCACGACACGTGGTGGCAGACGGAAACGGGCGCGATCATGATCGGCAACCCGCCGGGGGTGACGCCGGCACCGGGGTCGATGGGCCGGCCGGTGCCGGGGATCGAGGCGGCCGTGCTGGCGCGCGGGGACGACGGGCGCGCTCGCGTGACCGACGGCGCGGTCGAGGTGCTCACGGCCCCGGACCACGTCGGCGAGCTGGCGCTGCGCCCCCCGTGGCCGTCGATGTTCCGCGACTACCTCGGCGCGCCGGAGCGGTACGCCAAGGCGTTCGCGGGTGGCTGGTACCTCACCGGGGACCTGGCCCGGGTGGACGCCGACGGGCGGTTCTGGTTCGTCGGCCGGGCGGACGACGTCATCAAGAGCGCAGGCCACCTCGTGGGGCCGTTCGAGGTCGAGTCGGTGCTGATGGAGCACCCGATGATCGTCGAGGCCGGCGTCATCGGCAAGCCGGACCCTGTTGCGGGAGAGCTGGTCAAGGCTTTCGTGACGCTGCGGTCCGGGGTCGAGCCGGACGAGACGCTCCGTGCGGACATCCTGGCCTTCGGCCGCCGACGGCTCGGCTCGGTCGCGCCGCGCGAGGTGGACTTCGACCAGAACCTCCCGCACACGCGCAGCGGCAAGGTGATGCGGCGCCTGCTGAGGGCCCGCGAGCTGGGACTGCCCGAGGGCGACCTGTCCACGCTGGAGGGCGTGCCGTGAGCGACCGGCTGCACCTGCTGCGGGAGATGCTGCGCATCCGCCGCTTCGAGGAGCGCTGCGTGGAGCTGTACAGCGCACAGCGCATCCGCGAGTTCATGCACCTCTACATCGGCGAAGAGGCTGTCGCTGTGGGGGTCTGCGACGCGCTCGACCCGGAGGACGCGGTGGTGTCGACGTACCGCGAGCACGGGCACGCGCTGGCCCGAGGGTTGCCGATGGAGTCGCTGATGGCCGAGATGTTCGGCAAGGTCACCGGCTGCTCCCGCGGGCGCGGCGGCTCCATGCACCTGTTCGACGTCTCGCGGCGCTTCTATGGCGGCAACGCGATCGTCGGCGGCGGGTTGCCGCTTGCCGTCGGGCTCGCCCTCGCCGACCGGATGCGGTCCCAGCCGCACGTGACCACGTGCTTCTTCGGCGACGGAGCGGTGGCGGAGGGGGAGTTCCACGAGTCGATGAACCTCGCGGCGCTCTGGCGGCTTCCGGTGCTGTTGATCTGCGAGAACAACCTCTACGCGATGGGCACGGCACTCGCCCGGCACCAGGCGCAAACCGACCTGGCCCTACGGGCAGCGGCCTACGGGATGGTGTCGTGGGCGGTCGACGGCATGGACGTGGACGCCGTGGCCGCCGCCGCCCGGCGCGCGGTCGGCCTGGTCCGCTCCGGTGCGGGCCCGTGCTTCCTCGAGCTGCGCACCTACCGCTTCCGCGCCCACTCGATGTACGACGCGGACCGGTACCGCGACAAGGCCGAGATCGAGGCCTGGAAGCAGCGGGACCCGCTGCCCGCGCTGGCTTCCCGCCTGCGCGCCGAGGACTCGCTGGACGACGACGCCTGGGATGCCATGGAGGCCGAGGTGGCCCGCGAGATCGACGCCGCCGTGGACACCGCTGAGGCCGCGCCGACCGAGCCGGTCGAGGACCTGACTCGCTTCGTCCGCTCCGAGCAGGTGCCACCATGACGACGACCACGCTCACCAGCTACCGCGTCGCCATGCGGGAGGCGCTGCGGGACGCGATGCACCGTGACGAGCGGGTGTTCCTCATGGGCGAGGACGTCGGTGCGTACGGCGGCTGCTTCGGCGTGAGCCTCGGGCTGCTGGAGGAGTTCGGGCCGGAGCGGATCCGCGACACACCGCTGTCGGAGGCCGCTTTCGTCGGCGCCGGCATCGGCGCGGCGATCGGCGGCATGCGGCCGGTCGTCGAGGTGATGACGGTCAACTTCAGCCTGCTCGCGCTCGACCAGATCCTCAACAACGCCGCCACGTTGCTGCACATGTCCGGCGGGCAGGTGAACGTGCCGCTCGTCGTCCGGATGACGACCGGGGGCGGCCGGCAGCTGGCGGCACAGCACTCGCACAGCCTGGAGGGCTGGTACGCGGCGATCCCCGGGCTGACCGTGCTCGCGCCGGCGACCGTCGCCGACGCCCGCGGGATGCTCTGGCCCGCCCTGCTCGACCCCGACCCGGTGCTCATCTTCGAGCACGGCGGCCTCTACAACGTCGAGGAGCCGCTCGCGGACGACGCCGGCGCGGTGGACATCACCACCGCGGCGGTGCGCCGTCCCGGCAGGGACGTGACGCTGGTCGCCTTCGGCGGGACGCTGTCCGTCGCCCTGGCTGCGGCCGGCCTGCTGGCCGACGACGGCGTGGAGGCGGAGGTCGTCGACCTGCGCGTGCTGCGACCGCTGGACGACGAGACCGTCGTGGGGTCCGTGCGCCGGACGCACCGGGCGGTCGTGGTCGACGAGGCCTGGCGCACAGGCAGTCTCGCGGCCGAGGTCAGCGCCCGGATCGCCGAGCAGGCGTTCTACGACCTGGACGCCCCGGTGCAGCGGGTCTGCTCGGCGGAGGTACCGATGCCGTACGCGCACGATCTCGAGGTCGCGGCGCTGCCTCAGCCGGGACGCGTCGTGGACGCGGTGCGCGCGGTGGTGGGGTGACGTGGCCGACTTCGTGATGCCGTCGCTCGGCGCTGACATGGAGGAGGGCACCGTCCTGCAGTGGCTGGTGAAGCCGGGGGACGTCGTCCACCGCGGGGACGTCGTCGCCGTCGTGGACACTGCCAAGGCAGCCGTCGACGTCGAGGTGTTCTCGGACGGTCTCGTCGAGACGCTGCTGGTCCCGGAGGGCACGCGGGTTCCGGTGGGCACGCCGCTTGCGCGGCTGGGTCCGGTCGCCGCCGCGGTCTCCGCGCCGGTGACGTCTCCGTTGGTGCGCAAGGACGCTCGGTCCCACGGTGTCGACCTGGCGCGGGTGCACGGCACCGGCCCGGGCGGGCGGGTGCGGCGCGTGGACGTCGGTCACCCCGCGCAGCCTCGGGTCTCGCCGTACGCCAGGCGTCTCGCGCGCGAGCTGGGCGTCGACCTTGGCTCGGTGCGGGGGAGCGGCCCGGGCGGTGCCGTACGGGCCGACGACGTGCGGGCGGCGGCTTCGGTGGTGCCGGCCCCGCGCCAGGAGGCGCCGCGGAAGCAGCCTCAGGCGGCGGTGTCGCCGATGCGCCAGACCATCGCGCGCGCCATGTCACGGTCGTGGCGCGAGGTTCCGCACTACCACCTGGCGTCGAGCATCGACCTGCACGCGGCCGTGACGTGGCTGCGGAAGACCAACCTCGACCGGCCGGTCAGCGAGCGGATCGTGCCGGCGGCGCTGCTGCTCGAGGCCACGGCGCTCGCGTTGCGACAAGTGCCGCAGCTCAACGGGTTCTGGAAGGACGACGCCTTCGTCGAGTCGCCCCGGGTGCATCTGGGTGTGGCGGTCTCGCTGCGGGGTGGGGGACTGGTGGCGCCGGCGCTGATGGACGCCGACCAGCTGGCACTTCCGGACCTGATGCGGGGCTTGCGTGACCTCGTCGAGCGAGCACGACGCGGCAGGTTGCGCCGCGAGGAGCTCGAGTCGGCGACGGTGACGGTGACCAACCTCGGGGACCTGGGCGTCGAGGTCGTGCACGGGGTCGTCTACGCGCCGCAGGTCGCGCTCGTCGGCTTCGGCCGCGTGGTGGAGCGGCCCTGGGCGGTGGACGGTCTGCTCGGCGTCCGGCCGGTGGTCACGGCGACGCTCGCCGCGGACCACCGGGCGACCGACGGGTTCACCGGAGCGCGGTTCCTGGCGGCGGTCGACAAGCACCTGCAGCGTCCGGAGGAGCTGTGAGCATGGACAGCGATCAGGCCGAGAGCGTCGTCCGCAGCGCCGTCCTGGGCATCGTGCCGGACGCCGACCTCGACGAGCTCGGCGCCGACGAGGACCTGTGCGACGCGCTCGAGCTCGACTCCCTCGACTTCCTCGCCTTCGTCGAGACCCTGACCTCCCGCACCGGCGTGCGGCTCGACGAGGACGACTACCCGCGGCTGCGTACCCTGCGCGGGGCGGCGGAGCTCATCGTTCAGCGCAGCTAGGTTCGGCATCGAGCCACGGGTGCGGTGGACGACGGGGCTGGGACCTTCGTCCCGTGACAGGCCGGCACTGGGCGTGCGAGACAGATGGCATGTCGACCGCCACGACGCTCGCCGGAACTGCGGCGATCGGTGGCGCCATCGCTGTCGACGCGACACGGGCGATCACGATTCGCGGGCAGCCAAGGAACATCTGGCCATGGCTGGCCCAGGTCGGCGTGGACCGGGCCGGTTGGTACTCCTACGACGTGCTGGACAACCTCGGCCGTCCCAGCGCCCGCGAGATAGTCCCCGAGCTGCAAGACGTCAAGGTGGGCGACATCATGCCCATGAGCCCGGACGGCAAGCATGGAATCCGGGTCCATGCCCTCGCCCCGCCGCACTCGATGATCTGGGGCACGCCGGGTGACACGACATGGGTATGGGTCCTCGATCCGCAGGCTGACGGCACCACGAGGGTCATCACGCGGGTTCGGTCTCGGTATCGGTGGCTGTCCCCGGCGATTGCCTTTTCGATGCTGCTCGAGTTCGCAGACATCTGGATGATGAGGCGGATGCTGCTGAACCTCCGAGAACGCGTAGAGGCCACCGCCGGGTTGACGAAAGCGGTCGGCTAGGCGCATGTACGTGCGCAACGTTCATCGACGCACGATCGGTTCCCCCGAGAAGCTCGGCGCGCTCCTGGCCACGCTCGCCAGCGATGCTGACCAGCTATGGCCCGCAGACCGCTGGCCTTCGCTGCGTCTCGACGGTCCGTTGGCCGTTGGTGCTCGAGGCGGGCACGGTCCGGTGCGCTACCGAGTCGAGTCATACGAGCCGTCACAGCATGTCCGGTTCCGTTTCGAGCGACCACGAGGCTTCGACGGCGTCCACGAGTTCGTCGTCGTCGTCGACGAGGAGGCGTCAGCGCAGCTCGTCCATGTACTCAAGGCCCGCATGTCTGGCGGCGCACGGCTCACCTGGCCGCTGGTGTTCCGACCGCTGCACGACGCGCTCATCGAGGATGCCCTTGCCGGCGCGGTGGTCAGCCTAGGTGAGGACGCTCCGGCGGGGGTTCGCCGTCCGGCGGTCGGGTCGATAGGAGGGCCGGCCGTCGCTGTTCCGGATGTCGTTCGCCGCAGTGGCTCTCGCGCAAGACCCGTTGTCAGTGGTGGCCTCTAGCGTTGCCGCATGACGACGACAACGGATGTGGCAGAACGACTTCGGCGAGCGATGCGGCCGGAGCCAGAGCCGGTGGAGCTGGTCCCGGTCGAGGACGCCGAGCAGGGCAGGCGCCTGCAGGACGGCGAACGCTGGGCGGCGGTCGTGTCGCGGGCGGCGCTGGACCGCATGCCGCCCGGTCCCGAGCTCGCGGCACTGGTCGCCTCGATCGACCCTGCGCACCTGGCGGGCTACGACCTCATCGAGCACATCGCCGCCCTGGGGCGCCTGGAGGCCTGGGTCGAGGCGACCAAGGACGTGGCGTGGGCCGAGCTGGCCCGGCGGCGTCCGGCCCCGGTCGAGCCGAACCGGCGAGGCGAGGCGCGCGCGGACGACGAGCGCGGCATCTCGGAGTTCGCCGCTGACGAGATCGCCGCCCGGCTCAAGCTGCCGCGGCGCACGGTGCAGACCCGGCTCGCGGAGGCAGTGGACCTGACGAGTCGGTTGCCGGCGACGCTGGAGGCCTTGCGCAAAGGGGAGATCTGCCGGGCCCGCGCCCGGGCGATCATCGAGCACACGGCGACGCTGACGGCGAAGAAGGCCCGTGCCGTCGAGCAGTACGTGCTGCGCCGCGCCCCGCAGCAGACCGCGCGGCAGCTGCGGCCGTGCGTGCAGCGCCGGGTGCTGCGGGTCGACCCCGAGGTCGCGCGGGCGCGACACGAGAAGGCACGAGCGCGACGGGCGGTGTGGCTGCGCCCCGAGCCTGACGGGATGGCGACGCTCGGCGTCCACCTGCCCGCGGAGGACGCGATGTCGGTGTTCCACGCACTCGACGGCCGGGCACGGGCGATGCGTCAGGCAGGCGACGCCCGGCCGCTCGACGCGTTGCGCACCGACGCGCTCGTCGAGCTGGCTCGCCACGCGCTGGAGAGCTGCCCCACGCCGCTGGCCACACGTCAGGGGCGCAAGCCGCAGGTTCACGTCGTCGTGGCCGCGAGCACCCTGCTCGGGCTCGACGACCGGCCCGCGGAGCTGCGCGGCTACGGACCGGTCCCCGCCGACGTCGCCCGCCGCATCGCGGCAGATGCAACGTGGCGGCGGCTGGTCGTCGACCCGCTGACCGGCCGGCTGCTCGACTACGGCCGCACGACCTACGCCCCACCCCAGGAGCTGCGAGACCACGTCGTGGCCCGCGACGTCACGTGCACCGCGCCGACCTGCACGCACCCGGCGGAGACCGGCGAGATCGACCACGTCGTGGTGTTCCCGGAAGGGCCGACCAGCGCCGCAAACACCCACCCGCCGTGCAGGCACGACCACCGGGCCCGGCACCAGGGCGGTTGGTCCGTCTCCCGGGACGACGGCGGCGTCACCTGGACGAGCCCGACCGGCCACGCCTACCGCACCGACGTCCCACCGGTGCTCGGCGACTGGGACGCCGACGACCTCGGCGCCGCGACGCTCGAGGAGCTGCGCACAGCGCTGAACGCGGCGGATGCTGCAGGCGCCGCGCCCGAGTCGGCGGACGCCGACGAGCCGGGAGAGCCTCCGTTCTGATCTGATCTGGGCGCCGGACTACGGATCGAGGTCGCCGCCGTCCAGCTCCTCGAAGAGGGTGAGCTGCACCGGGAGCGCCGGCACCTCGAGCCGTGCGTTGAGGGATCGCCAGGGCGTCTCGACCGGCCCCGCGACCAGGTGGGCACCGTCGGCGACGGCCGCGCTGGTTACGCCCCGCGCGTCGTCCACCTGCAGTGCCACGCGGAGCGCTCCGGCCGCACCACCACGCGCCCGCCGTCCTCGCCGGGGAAGGACGCAGCCACCGGCATGCCGAGGACGTCGCAGTAGAACGCGAGGGCCGCGTCGACGTCGTCCACCGTCACCACGAGCCGCAGCTGCCGCACCGTCACCTGCCGATTGTTGAGCGCGCAGCCGGCCGGCGCGCGGCACCCGTTCCAGGTCAAGCCGTAGCCGCGAGCGCCGCGAGCACCTCGTCGTGCAGCCGCCCATTGGTCGCCACGGCGTTGCCTCCGAACGGTCCCGGGACGCCGTCCAGCGAGGTGAACCGGCCGCCGGCCTCGGTGACGATGGCGCTGAGGGCGGCCATGTCGTGCACCTCGAGCTCCGGCTCGCACGCGATGTCGACGGCCCCCTCGGCCACCAGGGCGTACGACCAGAAGTCGCCGTAGGCGCGGGTGCGCCACACGCGGCGGGTCAGGTCGAGGAACGCCGTCAGGGAGCCCCGCTCCTCCCACCCGGACAGGCTGGAGTACGACAGCGAGGCGTCCGACAGGTCCGACACGTCGGAGACCCGCAGCCGGGTCGCCGACGACAGGCGTGGCCCGCTCCAGGCGCCAGCGCCCTTCGCCGCCCACCAGCGCCGGTTCAGGGCCGGCGCCGACACGACGCCGAGCACCGGGTCACCGTCGTCGACCAGGGCGATGAGCGTGGCCCACACCGGGACGCCGCGCACGAAGCTCTTGGTGCCGTCGATCGGGTCGATGACCCACTGCCGCGGCCCGTATCCGGTCGGCGCGTACTCCTCGCCGACGACCGCGTCGCGAGGGCGGGTGCGGCGCAGCTGGGAGCGGGCGAGCTCCTCGGCCCCACGGTCGGCGTCGGAGACGGGCGTCAGGTCGGGCTTGGCCTCGACGTGCAGGTCCTGCGCCTTGAACCGCGACATCGTCAAGCCGTCCACGGAGTCGGCGATGACGTGGGCGAGCCTGAGGTCGTCGTCGTAGCCACGGTTCACGCCGGGCACGGTACCGGTGGGCGCGTACGGAACGGGGGACGTCGGCCGCCTAGCCTGGCTGCGTGGACGAGTTCCCGCTGAACGAGGCGCTCCGCGACCGCGAGAAGGTGCTGCGGGCGTTCCTGGACGCCGATGGTCGGCTGGTCGCTATTCCCGCCAAGCACCGCAAGCGGCTGGTCGTGCTCGATCACGTGGCCCGGGCGTTCACGCCGGGCCAGAGGTACTCCGAGCTCGAGGTGAACGTCGTCCTGCGGGCGTTCCACGACGACTACGTGGCGCTGCGGCGCTATCTCGTCGATGCCGGCTTCCTCGACCGGGAGAACGGCCGGTACTGGCGATCCGGCGGCACCGTCGTGTAGGGCGCCCTCGCGGCGACCGCCGCCGCCAGCGTCGCGGCCGAGTTGGTGGCGGCGTGCAGCACCACCGGGGCGACCAGGCTGCCCGTGCGTCGACGCAGCCACGTGAACAGCGCTCCGACGCCTGCGGTCGCGGCCACGGACCCCGCCACGACCGCGGCCTGGCCGAGCGGGGCGCGAACACCGTTGATACGCGCGGCGTCCAGGGCTGGGCGCACGTGCCAGACGCCGAACAGCAGGTGGGACAACGCCTCGGCTCGCCGAGCCGGCATCGCCCGGGACAGCAGGCCGGGCAGCACCGCGCGGAAGGCGACCTCCTCCCAGAGCGCGGTGCCGACGGGTACGCGGAGCGCGGCGTGGTGCGCCGTCTCCCGGACGGTGAGCCGGGCGATCCGCTCGTCGTGCAGCAACCGGCGCCCGGACGGCGAGACCAGCGCCGCGCCGAGCACGCCACCGACCGTGGCCGCCAGCGCCCCGCCGACCCGGGCTCCCGCCCACAGGTGGCCGGCTTCGAGCCCGAGGTCCGCGCTGCGCAGACCACGG
>JBMOMI010000088.1:0-10782 GCA_049325235.1 Actinomycetota bacterium
GCCACCGCCTCCTCGAGCCGCGGGTCGTGCTCCGCCGACGCTGCGCCGCCGTCCCGTTGGACCTGGACGGGGCCCTCGTCGACTCCACCCCGACGGTGACGCGCTCGTGGCTGACGTGGGCGCAGGCCGAGGCGGCCGACCCGGTGCGGCTGCGCCGGTTCCACGGGCACCCCGCCGCCCGGATCGTCGCCGCCCGCGGGCGCTGGCCGACGTCCGGATCGGCCCCCGGGCTGCCCCGGCCCGGTGTCGTGGTGACCGTGGACGACGCCGAGCGCGGCAAGCCGGACCCGACCCCCACTGCTCCGGCGCCGATCGTCCGGGCGTCGACCCCTCCGACTGCCTCGCCGTCGAGGACCCCCCCGGTGGGCTGGCGTCCGCCCGCGTGGCCGGCTGCGCGACGGTCACGGTCACGACGACGCGCGCCACCGACGGGCTCGACGCCGGTGTCGTCGTCGCCAGCCTGTCGGACGTCCGGTGGGCCGACCTGGCCCGGTAGCGGCGCGTCGGTCGGTGGCTGGCAGCCTTCGTCGGCACCCCCCGATAGTGTCCATGGAGTGGCCGACGATGTGCGCGAGATCCGCTTTCGATCCGACGTGACGGTGGAGCTCGTCCGAGCCAGTGCGCAGGACGCGGATGTCCTGTTCGCTGCGCGGGTCTCGACCAAGGGCGAGCAGAGTCTCGAGGACGTGCAGGGCGACCCAGGGCGGTCGCGGGGCCTCATCAACTACCTCATGAGGGATCGGCACGGTAGTCCCTTCGAGCACAACTCCATGACGTTCTTCGTGCAGGCGCCGATCTTCGTCTTCCGCGAGTTCATGCGGCACCGGGTGGGGTACTGCCTCGCGGGGGACTCCGTCATCACCCTCCAGGACAAGTCCGGCGGTCTTCGTCGCACGACCCTGGAGAGCCTCTACCAACGGTGGCATCACGGAGTAGAGGACGCCGTCCCGTACCGGCGCGGCAGCGGAGTGACGTGGCATCCCGGAGCCGGCAAGTGGATGGCGCAAGCGAGAGTCGCCGGGGAGCAGAAGTACTTGGGTCTCTTCACCTCGGAGGAGGCGGCCTGCGACGCGGTGGCAGAGTTTCGTGATGCGCACCCTGCGGTGCGCCGGCGGCGGCTGGCCAGTGTCCGACGCAACCATGTCCGATGCTTCGACGAGGAGACGCTGCGACCTCAGCGGGCGCTGATCCTCGACGTGATGCAGTCCGGCGAGAAGGATCTCATCGCGCTGGTCACCGTCACCGGTCGACGACTTCGTTGCTCTGTGGATCACGCCGTTCTCACCCCGGAGGGCTGGCGCAAGGCCGGTGAGCTGGAGCCCGGCGACATGGTCATGGCGTCCGGACGGCAGCCGATGCCTCAGGACGTCCTCGTACCTCCCAGCCTTCGCCGGGGGATCGGAGTGTGGACTTCCATGCAGCGTCAGCGCCTCATCGCCGAGACGGATCGCTGCTATCTCTGCGGCGGCGTCTACTCACGCGACGAGCTGGTCCTGGACCACGTCATCCCCGTCGCTGCTGATCTGTCGAAGGCGTTGGACGTCGAGAACCTGAAGCCCGCCTGCCTGCCCTGTCATCGCGTCAAGACGAATTCGGAGCAGTCGTTGGCGCGTCGGGGGGGATCCGTGTCGGCGGCCGTTCCCGAGGAGATCGTTCAGGTCTCCCCGGACGGCCGGGAGATGACCTACGACCTCAGCGTCGCCGGTCCCTGGCACAACTTCCTCGCGAACGGCATCGTGGTGCACAACTCCTACAACGAGGAGAGCGGCCGTTATCGCGAGCTTCAGCCGGTGTTCTATGTCCCCGGACCTCAGCGGAAGCTGGTTCAGCAGGGGAAACCCGGCCAGTACGTGTTCGTCGACGGATCCGTCGAGCAGCACGATCTGGTGAGCAGCGAGGTCCGCGACGTGTGCACGCGAGCCTACGAGGCTTACCAGAGACTGCTGAGCGCCGGGGTTGCTCGCGAAGTTGCCCGGATGGTGCTACCGGTGACGATCTTCTCCTCGATGTACGTGACGTTGAACGCCAGATCGATGATGTCGTTCCTCTCGTTGCGGACGAAGCGGGAGGACTCGACGTTCCCCTCCTTCCCGCAACGGGAGATCGAGATGGTGGCGGAGAGGATGGAAGAGGAGTGGGCACGGCTGATGCCACTGACCCACGCGGCCTTCGACGCGAACGGACGGGTCGCCCCCTAGCAGTCGGAGGCTTCTGGCGGGACTGCAAGCTGGTTCGGCGCGGCTGTTGGTGGTCGGCGCGGTGCGCCGGCGGTTGCTGCGCTGCCACTGGGAAGCAGTCGCCGCCGCACCCAGGCCAGCAGTCCAGCCACGAACATCCGCCGTGTGCTCCACGCTCTCGACATCGCTCACTCCTGCTTGGACTGCCTGCCGGACTATCCGGTTCCACTCCCTCAGGAACCGTTGAACCTGAACGCTTTCGATCGAACCTCGCTTCGTCAGTGGATCACGGACAGAAGTCGCTTCCCCCAAGAGAGCCCGAAGCGCGACCTCTGGTTCAGCTCCCCACCCGGCCTCACCGATATGCGTCCCCGGTCGGACGACGTCGCGAGGAGTGCCACGGCGTCTGTTGGCTCGGCTGGCGAGTGGGGGTGCACGCCGTCGTCGCCCAGAGCTGGCCGTAGGGTCCCGCCGCGTGGCGTGGTGCGCCGACGCCGTGCACGTCGCCCTCGCGGTCACGGGATACGAGGGCCTCTGGGAGGAGGCGGAGCCGGTCGTTCAGTCGACGAGCGCCGCCCAGCCCTTGGACCGGGCCACCGCGGCGCGCCAGCGGCGGTAGCCGTTCTCGTCGCGGCCGCCGGGCGTGAAGCGGCGCTCCAGCCGCCAGGTGCCGGCCAGCTCCTCGGTCGAGGACCACACGCCGCAGCCGAGACCGGCGAGGAACGCCGCCCCGAGCCCGGTCGTCTCCTGCACCTGCGGCCGCTCGACCGGGACCCCGAGCTGGTCGGCCTGAAGCTGCATGAGGAAGTCGTTGCCGGAGGCGCCGCCGTCCGCCCGCAGCACCGGCACGCGGGTCTCCATCGTCGAGACGACGTCCCGCACCTGGTAGACGATCGCCTCCAACGTGGCGCGCACGATGTGGGCCCGCGTCGTCCCGCGGGTGATGCCGATGATGAGGCCGCGGGCCTCCGGGTCCCAGTCCGGCGCGCCGAGCCCGGTCAGCGCCGGCACGAACACGACTCCGCCGGTGTCGGGAACCGTCCGCGCCAGGGCCTCGCTCTCCACCGCGCTGCCGATCACCTGCAGCCCGTCCCGCAGCCACTGGATGCCCGCGCCGGTGACGAAGATGGACCCTTCCTGCGCGTAGGTGAGCTTGCCGTCCGGGGACATCCAGGCGACCGTCGACAGCAGCCCGCCGAGCTCGCCGTCCGCGACGCTCGGCACTGCCTGCGACCCGGTGTTGACCAGCACGAACGACCCGGTGCCGTACGTGCACTTGCTGTCGCCGACGTCGTAGCAGGCCTGACCGAACAGCGCCGCCTGCTGGTCGCCGGCGATGCCCGCGATCGGTACGTCGAGACCGAGAAACGCGCCTGGGTCGGTGCGGGCGACCTCGCCCCAGCTCGGCACCACCTCGGGCAGGGCGGAGGCCGGGACGCCGAACAGCTCGCACAGCTCGTCCGACCACGTGCCGGTGGCCAGGTCGAGCAGCAGGGTCCGCGACGCGTTCGACGCGTCGGTGACGTGCGCCGCGCCGCCGGACAGCCGCGCCACGAGGTAGGAGTCGACCGTCCCCACCGCGAGCGAGCCGTCCTGCACACCGGCCCACGTGTCGGGGTCGTTCTCCCGCAACCACGCCAGCTTCGTGGCGGTGAAGTACGGGTCGAGGCGCAGCCCCGTCAGCTCGGCGACCCGGGCCTCGTGACCGGCCGTCCGCAGCTGCTCGCAGAGACCGGAGCTGCGCCGGTCCTGCCACACGACGGCCCGGCGCGGTGCGGCCAGCGACGAGCGGTCCCACAGGACGGCGGTCTCGCGCTGGTCGGTGATGCCGACCGCGGCGATCTCGGTCTCCCCGCGGCGGGCGCCGCTCGTCGACAGCGCCTCCCGGCAGGCGGTCAGGGTCGCCTGCCAGATCTCCTCCGGCTCGTGCTCGACCCAGCCGGGACGCGGGAAGTGCTGGGCGAACTCGGCGTAGCCACGGCCGAGCACCGAGGCGTCGTCGCCGACGACCAGCGCGGTGACCCCCGTCGTCCCCTCGTCGATCGCGAGGACGCCCGGCCGGGTCACGCCTGCCCGATCCCGGCCAGCAGGTCGGTGAACCAGGGGGCGGTGACGTCGAACTTCTTGCCGCCGGCCACCCGGTCGAGCTCGATGGCCCGCAGGCGGCCCTCACGCTCCTCGTCGTGCCCGACGAGGCCGGCCTCCCGGCGCAGCGCGCACTCCACGGCGAGGTCGGTCATCGACTTGATCAGGCGTAGGTCGCGGGCGTTCGGCGCGGCCGAGCGGGAGAAGTACCCGGACTTCTGCACCATCGTCTTCTGGGCGTCGAGACGGGTGGCGAACCGCTTCGCGAACCACTTGCCCGGGTTGATGGTGTCGATCTTGACGTGCCCGAAGGGGTCGCGCTGGACCTTGTCGCCCGCGGCCTCCATCTCGGCGACGATGTCGCTCACCCCGGCGCCCTCGGACAGGAAGATGTTGACGCAGCCGATGTCGTCCATCACCGCCTTGAGCCGGGCGGCCTCGGCGTCGAGGTCGATCCCGAGCTCCGGCACGTAGACGGCGTGCACGGCCCACCGCTGCGGCGTCAGCCCGATGCTCGGCACCCAGGTGCGGGTGGCGTGCCAGGCCATGTAGTCCCGCGCCGCGGCGGCGGTCAGCCAGCCGCAGTTGCGCCCCATCACCTCGTGCACGATGAGCATCCGGGGGTTGGAGCCGTGCTCGGCCAGCACGTTGCGGGCGAACACCGACGCCTGCTCGGCCGCCGTCCAGGCCCCGAGGCTCTGCCGGACCGGCACGATGTCGTTGTCGATCGTCTTGGGCAGCCCCACGACGGTCAGGCCGTAGTCGTGCTCCCGCAGGTAGGCCGCGAGGTCCGCGGCCGTGGTGCTGGTGTCGTCGCCGCCGATCGTGTGCAGCACGTCGACGCCGTCGCGCCGCAGCTGTTCCGCCGCCACCTGCAAGGCGTTCTGGCCCTCGGCGATGAGGCCCCGCTTCACCAGGTCGGCGCTGTTCGTGAGCTTCACGCGGCTGTTGCCGATCGGGCTGCCGCCGAACTCGTGCAGGACGCCGGCGGTGGCCCGGGCCGCGTCGTCCACCACCACCGAGGTGCCGGTCAGCAGGCCGTGGTAGCCGTGCCGGTAGGCGATGATCTCGACCTCGGGGGCGATCTCGGTGTACCTCTCGATGAGCCCGCCGACCGCGGAGGACAGGCAGGGGGCGAACCCACCCGCGGTGAGCAGTGCGACGCGTCGAACGCTCATGGCCGCCCATCGTAGGGCTCGGGCCCCGTCCGCGTTCCGGACGCTCGCCGGGCCGGGTGCCGGGCCCGCCTACCCTGGACCGGTGACCAGCATCGAGGGCCTCGACGCGTGGCGGGACCTGCCCGCCGCGCAGCAGCCGCCGTGGCCGGACCCGGCCGCCCTGCGCGACGCGGTGGACGAGCTGGCGACGTATCCGCCGCTGGTGTTCGCGGGGGAGTGCGACGTCCTGCGCCGCCGGCTGGCCGACGCCGCGGAGGGCCGCGCCTTCCTGCTGCAGGGCGGCGACTGCGCCGAGACGTTCGCCGGGGCGACCGCCGACAAGATCCGCGACCGGGTCAAGACCGTGCTGCAGATGGCCGTCGTCCTCACCTACGGGGCGAGCCTGCCGGTGATCAAGGTCGGCCGGATGGCCGGGCAGTTCGCCAAGCCCCGCAGCAGCGACGCCGAGACCCGCGACGGCGTCACGCTGCCCGCGTACCGCGGGGACGCCGTCAACGACTACTCCTTCACCCCCGAGGGCCGGACGCCGGACCCGCGCCGGCTGCTGCGCGCCTACCACACCGCGTCGGCGACCCTGAACCTCATCCGGGCCTTCACGCAGGGCGGCTACGCCGACCTGCGCCAGGTGCACGAGTGGAACAAGGGCTTCCTCGGCAGCTCGGCCAACTCCCGCTACGAGGCCCTCGCCCGGGAGATCGACCGCGCGATGGCGTTCATGGCGGCCTGCGGCGCGGACTTCGAGGCTCTGCGCACCGTCGACTTCTTCTCCAGCCACGAGGCGCTGCTGCTGGAGTACGAGCGGGCACTCACGCGGATCGACTCGCGCACCGGCCTGCCGTACGACACGTCGGCGCACTTCCTGTGGATCGGGGAGCGCACGCGCGACCTGGACGGCGCCCACGTGGACTTCCTGTCGCGGGTGATGAACCCGGTCGGCGTGAAGCTGGGGCCGACGGCGACCCCGGACGACGCGCTCGCGCTCATCGACCGCCTCGACCCGCGACGGGAGCCCGGCCGACTGACGTTCATCGCCCGGATGGGGGCCGACCGGGTGCGGGACGCCCTGCCGCCGCTGGTCGAGAAGGTCACCGCGTCCGGCGCCAAGGTGGTGTGGGTCAGCGACCCGATGCACGGCAACACGATCACGTCGCCGAGCGGCTACAAGACACGCCGCTTCGACGACGTCATCGACGAGGTGCGCGGGTTCTTCGAGGTGCACCGGGCGCTCGGCACCGTGCCGGGCGGCCTGCACGTCGAGCTGACCGGCGACGACGTGACCGAGATCCTCGGCGGGTACGAGCAGATCGACGACGATGCGCTGAGCCGCTGCTACGAGACGCTGTGCGACCCGCGGCTGAACCACCAGCAGTCGCTGGAGCTGGCGTTCCTCGCGGCCGACATGCTGCGCGGGAGCTGACGGAGGGGCGATGCACTCGACGGGGGGCCCGCGGGCCGACCTGCGCTCGGACACCCTCACCCGGCCGACGCCGGGGATGCGGGAGGCGATGGCGGCCGCCGAGGTCGGCGACGACGTCTACGGGGAGGACCCGACCGTCACGGCGCTCGAGCAGCGGGTCGCGGCCCTGCTCGGGCACGAGGCCGGGCTGTTCACGCCGACCGGCTCGCTGGCGAACATGCTCGGCGTCCGTGCCCTGGTCCCGCCGGGCGGTGAGCTGCTCTGCGACTCCCTGGCACACGTCGTCCGCGCCGAGCTCGGCGGCCACGCCGTCCTCGGCGGCGTCACCACCCGGACGTGGGCCGCGCCCGCCGGGCTGCTGGATCCCGAGGTGCCGCTGGCGATGATGCTGCCGGCCGCGGGGCCGTACCAGGTCTCCACGGCCGCGGTGGCCGTGGAGAACACCCACAACTTCGGCGGCGGGACGGTGCAGCCGCTGGACGCGCTGCGCGCGCTGCGCAAGGGCACGGCCGACGCCGGTGTCGCCGTCCACGTGGACGGGGCGCGGCTGTGGAACGCCCACGTCGCCACCGGCGTGCCACTGCACGAGTACGGCGCGTGCGCCGACACCGTGTCGGTCTGCCTGTCGAAGGGCCTCGGCGCCCCGGTCGGGTCGGTGCTGGTCTCGACGGCGGAGCGCGTCGCCGAGGCCCGCGTGTGGCGCAAGCGGTACGGGGCCGGCATGCGGCAGGTCGGGGTGCTGGCGGCCGCCGGGCTCCACGCCCTGGACCACCACGTCGACCGGCTGGCCGAGGACCATGCCCGCGCCCGACGCCTCGCGCAGGCGTGCGCGGAGGCGCTGCCCGGGTGCGTGGACCCGGACGCGGTGCACACGAACATCGTCGTGCTGGACGTCGAGGCGGCGCCGTTCGCTGCGGCCGCCCTCGAGCGAGGCGTCGCGGTGTCGGTGCTCGGCAGGCGTACCGTGCGCCTCGTGACCCACCTGGACGTCGACGACGAGGCCGTCGAGTACGCGGCCTCGGTGCTGTCGGAGCTGCTCGGCGCCGCCCGGCCGGCATGACCGCACCGCACCCGGCCTACGGCGTCCCGCGCGTGCTGCCCCCGGGGCAGCGGCCCGCCGGCCGGCTGAAGGTGCAGCACTACGGGCCGGTGCCGCGGTTCCGGGAGGAGACGTGGCGGCTCGTCGTCAGCGGGGCCACCGAGACCCAGGGCGAGCGGGTGCTCGACATGGCCGAGTTCGCGGCGCTGCCGACGGCGACGGTGCGCGGCGACCTGCACTGCGTCGCACGCTGGTCGGTGCTCGACGTCGAGTGGCACGGGGTCCCCGCGCGGCACCTGCTGGGGCTGTGCCCGCCGGCCGACGGTGTCACGCACGTGCTGGCGTGGGCCGAGTTCGGCTACTCGACGACGCTGCGGCTGGAGGACCTCGCCAGCCCGCGCACCCTGCTCGCGACCCACGTGAACGGCTCGGTGCTCACGCCCGAGCACGGCTACCCGGTGCGGCTCGTCGTGCCGCACCTCTACGCGTGGAAGGGCCCGAAGTGGCTGCGGGGCCTGGAGTACCTGAGGCAGCCCGTGCGCGGGTTCTGGGAGGAGCGGGGCTACCACGCCGTCGGCGACCCGTGGCGCGAGGAGCGCTACTCCTACCAGGAATGAGCGTGTCCAGGCCGATGCGCGTCAGGGCCCTGGCGCGGTACCCGGTGAAGTCCCTGCTCGGTGAGGAGCTCACCGCCGCCGAGGTGGGTCCGCGGGGCCTGGCCGGTGACCGCGCCTGGTACGTGCGCACCGAGGACGGCGCCGTCGCCAGCGGCAAGTCCACCCGGCGGTTCCGGAGGGTCGACGGGCTGCTCGCGCTGTCCGCCTGCCTGGACGGCGCGGACGACGCCGCTCCGCTGGTGGCGTTCCCCGGCGGGGCGGTCCACCGCGCCGGGACGTCCGACGCCGACGCGGCGCTCGCCGCCGTCACCGGGCGCTCGGTGACCTTCGCTCCCGTGCGGGCGGACCCGGTGTTCGACGAGGGGCCGGTGCACCTGGTCACCACGTCGTCGCTGCGGGCCGTGGCCGGCGTCCTCGGCGGCGACGTCGACCCCCGGCGGTTCCGCCCCAACGTCGTGGTGGACACCCCCGGCCTCCCCGGCTTCCCGGAGACCGGCTGGGACGTCGTGGAGCTCGGGGGCGTCGCCCTGCGTGTCGAAGGACCCATGCCGCGCTGCGTCATGGTGACGGCGCCGGTGCTCGAGGCGGTGCACGAGGTCGCCGGCGGTGAGCTCGGCGTCTGGGCGACCGTGCTGCGGCCCGGCGTGGCCCGGGTGGGCGACGGTGTGACGGTCCGGTGTGTCACGGCTCGTGGTGCAGGGCCTCCGCGGGAGGGTCCAGCGCCGCGGTGACCTCGCGGCGTGCACGGCGCGGGCCGAGCTCGGCCAGGTACATCGCCGCCAGCACGAGTGCCCCGCCGGCGAGGACGCGGGGGCCGAGCGACTCCCCTCCGAAGGCGACGGCGAACACCGCGGCGAACACCGGCTCGGTGGTCATGACGATCGCCGCCCGCGTCGCCGCCAGGTGCGCCTGGGCCCACGTCTGCACGACGAGGGCGCCGGCGCCGGCGACCACGGCCATGTAGAGCACGGCGCCCCACGACTCGGCGTCCGGCGGCGCGACCACCCCGCCGGGCAGGGCCGCGCCGGTGCACGTGACGGCGATCGCCAGCATCTGCACGGTCGACAGGCCGAGCGCGTCGCGCTGGGTCGACCACGCGCCGAGCCCCAGGATGTGCAGGGCGTACACCGCGGCGCTGGCCAAGGTGACGGCCTCGCCGAAGCCGACCGCCAGGCCCCGCAGCGACAGCACGCCCAGCCCGGCGGTCGCCAGGGCGACCGCGAGCCAGGTCGTGGCGGGCGTCCGCTGGCGCAGCAGCAGGGCGCCCAGCACCGGCGTGAGGACGACGTACATGCCGGTGACGAAGCCGGACACCGAGGCCGACGTGTGCGCCAGGCCCCAGGTCTGCAGGAGCTGGGCGACGCCGTAGACGACGCCGAGGGCGAGCCCCCGCCGCCAGGCCCGCGCGTCGAGCCGGCGGACGTGCGGCCAGAAGGCGACGCCCATGACGGCGGCCGCCACCCAGAACCGGACCGCGAGGAAGTCGGCGACCGGCAGGACGGTGACGACGTCCTTGATGAGGAAGAAGGTCGAGCCCCAGACGGCCGTGACCGCGGTCAGGCCGAGCGTGGCGGCGACCTCGGTGCGAGGCCGGGCCACCGCTACACGACGCGGACCGTGACGGTGCTGCCCTTGCGGACCTGGGAGCCGGCCGGCGGGTCGGTGGAGTGCACGGTGCCGAAGATGCCGCCGAACAACCGCTCGACCCGCACCTGCAGCCCGGCGGCCTGCAGCGCCGCGGTGGCCTCCTCCAGCTGCTGGCCCTGCACCTGGGGGACCTCGACCATCGGCGGCCCGCTGGAGACGACGAGGGCGACGGCGTCCCCGCGGAACAGGGTGCCGTCCGCCGGGTCCTGGCTGATCACGGCGCCCTCGGCGACCTGCTCGGAGGGCTGGGTCGTGACCTCGCCGACCGTCAGCCCGGCGTCGGTGATGGCCTTCTCCGCCTCCGCCCGGGGCTTGCCGACGACGGCCGGGACGTCGATCGGCTGGCGGCCGAGGGACACCACGACGTCGACCGCCTCCCCGCGGCGCAGCTGCTGCTCCGGCGCCACCGCCTGGGAGACGATGCGTCCCTGCTCGACGTCCTCGCTGTACTCCTCGGTCGGTGCCCCGAGCGTCAGGCCGCGCTCCGCGAGCGCGGCGCGGGCCTCGTCCAGCGTCAGGCCCGTCACCGACGGCACCGGGACGAGCTCGGGGCCGGCCGACACGACGAGCCTGACCGTGCCGTCCTTGCGGACGTCGCGGCCGGGCCCGGGATCGGTCTGGA
>JBMOMI010000089.1:0-10777 GCA_049325235.1 Actinomycetota bacterium
CACCGTGCTGTGGGTGGCGGTGGTCGCCGCGGTGGTGCCGCCCCTGCTGGTCCTAGCCGTGCCCGGCGTCCGGGACTTCCGTACGCCGTCCCGCCCGCCGGCGGCCGGCCTCAGACCGGGGTGCGGTGGAAGTTGAGGTGGGACCGGCTGGCCGTCGGGCCCCGCTGGTTCTGGTAGCGGGAGCCGTACGCCGCCGACCCGTACGGGTGCTCGGCGGGCGAGGACAGCCGGAACAGGCACAGCTGCCCGATCTTCATCCCCGGCCACAGCTTGATGGGCAGGGTGGCCACGTTGGACAGCTCCAAGGTCACGTGCCCGCTGAACCCCGGGTCGATGAAGCCGGCGGTGGAGTGGGTGAGCAGGCCCAGCCGGCCCAGGCTCGACTTGCCCTCCAGCCGGCCGGCGACGTCGTCCGGCAGGGTGATCACCTCGTACGTCGAGGCGAGCACGAACTCCCCCGGGTGCAGCACGAACGGCTCGTCGCCGTCCGGCTCGACCAGCCGGGTCAGCTCGGGCTGCTCCTCGGCCGGGTCGATGTGCGGGTAGCGATGGTTTTCGAACACCCGGAAGAACCGGTCCAGCCGCACGTCGATGCTCGAAGGCTGGACCATGGCCGCCTCGAAGGGCTCGACGACGACCCGGCCCCGGTCGACCTCGTTGCGGATGTCCCGGTCGGAGAGCAGCACGAGGCGAGGCTAGCGGGCCCCTGTAGTATGTGCGGGCACGCCCCGCTGGGCGGCGCCGCGGGTGTAGTTCAATGGCAGAACATCAGCTTCCCAAGCTGACAGTGCGGGTTCGATTCCCGTCACCCGCTCCACGAGGTCTTTCGCCCGGTCAGTGGAGACGCCTTCGCCGAAAGCGCGACCCACACAGACCGCAGAAGGACCTCGAGAAACCGTCCTACCGTGGTAGTACAGTTTGCTGCATGCCTCGGGGCAGGCCTTCGCCGAAGTTGGCCATCACCGTCGATCCCGACGTGCACGACCGCGTGCTCGCCGCGGCTGAGGAGGCGGGCGTCAGCGTCTCGGCGTGGATGACCGCCGCCGCGCGGCGGGCGCTGCTCGTACGCGACGGCCTCGCCGCGGTTGCCGAGTGGGAAGCCGAACAGGGTCCATTGTCGGAAGCCGAGCTGGACTCGGCGCGGCGCCGGGTCTCCAGTGAGATCCGGGGCTCGGCCCGGCAACGGTCCGAGTGAACGTCGTCTACGACGCCGGCATGCTGGTCGCCGCCGACCGCAACGACCGTCGGGCCTGGGCCGACCATCGCGTCCGCCTCGAGTTGGGCGTCGTACCGGTCACCACGGCCCCAGTCGTTGCTCAGGTCAGCCGCTCAGCAGGGCAGGTACAGCTGCGACGGTTCCTCCGTGGCTGTCACGTTGCCCCGTTCGAGACCGACCAGGCGCACGACGTCGGCGCACTGCTGGGCCAGGCGGGTACCAGCGACGTCGTTGACGCGCACCTGGTGATCACCGCAGCGGGGAGCGCGTCGACGATCTGGACGGCAAACCCGAAGGACCTGCGACGGCTCGCTGGCCAGCTGCCCGTGCCGATCGGGATCCGCCGCATGTGACCCGCCCCGGCGACAAGTCGCCAGAGCAGCCGACGCCGACGTTGCAGTCGTCGCCGGAGTCGAGCTCGATCGCTCGGGCAGCGTGGGCGGCCGCATCCCCGGCCGCTCCCGTGGGCGTGGGTCCTCCCGAAGGGCGACTCCTCGGCCACGGTATGGACACCTCGTGGAAGGTGAGGAGGGAGTCTAGTCTTCACACGCATGGTGAGTTCGAGCCCATACGGGGCTCTTCGTACCTGACGGTGGGTGGGCACGCGACGCGCTGAGGGGTCGGGATGCGGCTGGGGAGGATCGAGGTCCCCGAGGATTGGACATGCAACACTGACAGCGAGTGCTGCCAGGGAGGGGACGTGGTCTCACGAGGGAGGGCCCGGCTTGCGAGCTGACAGCCCCCGCTGGCACGAGATCAGCACCTCGGAGTTCGTGCATGAGCGCGAGGGCCTGGCCCGCGTCCGCGACCTGTTGCCGGACAGGGCGCCGTTCCACGCTTGGAGCAACTTCGAGTTCCGCGACGCCGACGGCAAGTGGCACGAGGTGGACCTCCTGGTCCTCGGTGAGCGGCGGCTGCACCTGGTCGAGCTCAAGCACTACCGCGGCCTGATCACTGGCACGGCCTACCGGTGGCAGCGCGGTGGCCGCAGCGAGGACTCCCCGCTGCTGCTGGCCCGCCGCAAGGCGCAGCGGCTCAAGAAGGTGATCGTCGACGCGGTGCGCGACCTGCAGCCGGGCGTCGACCAGCGGGAGATTCCCTATGTCAAGGAGTGCGTCTTCCTGCATGCCCCGGAGGGGCGGGTGGCGCTGGCCCCGGCTGACGCGACGGATCTGTTCGGCCTGGACGGGCACGATCGGCGCAGTGGGTTGCCGGGCATCTCCGAGCGGCTGCTCGAGCCGGTCGGCCCGCACGCGGCCCCCCGCCTGGTGGCCGAGGACGACCTCCTCGCCGCCCTGTTCGAACGGATTGGCTTCGCGGTACGGCGTGAGCGCGAGGTCGGCTCGTGGCGGCTGGTCGGCGCACCGGAGGCCGAGGGCGACGGCTGGCAGGACTGGCCGGCCGAGCACCGGCTGGCCCGGGAGCAGGCCCGCATCCGGTTCTTCGTCACCCCGCCCGGGGCCTCGGAGGCCCACCGCGCGGCCACTCGCCAGCTCGTCGAGCGCGAGTACAAGCTGACCAGCCGGCTGCACCACGACGGGCTGCTCCGCCCGCGTGACCTCGTGGAGGACGACCTCGGCGTCGGACTGGTCTACCCGCGGGACGAGACGGCCCGCCGGCTGGACCTGTGGCTGGCCGACCAGCCCGGCGGCGTCCCGCTGGACACGCAGGTCCGCATCATCCGCCAGCTGGCCGAGGCCGTCGCCTACGCACACCGGCACGATGTCGTGCACCGCGGCCTGTCCCCAGCGGCCGTGTTCATCTCGACCCGGGGCAGGTACGCCGACCACCTCACCGTGCGGCTCGGCGACTGGCAGGTCGCGGGGCTGGTCGATCCCGCGGCCCGACAGGCCGGGACCCAGGGAGCGGCCACGCGGCTGTTCCGGGTGCTGGAGGGCCGCGCCGGTGCGGCCGCCGACCCAGACCGGCAACGGGCCGAGGCCTACCTCGCGCCGGAAGGCCGCTGGGACCCGGCGGCCGACCGGGTTCGGCTGGACGTGTTCGCCCTCGGCGCGGTCGCCTACCACGTCGTCGCCGGCCGGTCCCCGGCCGCCACGGCGCAGGACCTGCGCGACCGGCTGGCTCGCGACCGTGGCCTCGACCTGGCCGCCGAGGTGCCGGAGGCGCCTGCCTCGCTGCGCCGCCTCGTCCTCGAGGCCACCCGGCCGGTGGTCAGCGAGCGGCTCCGCGACGTCACCGCGTTCCTCGCCCTGCTCGCCGACGTCGACCGCGAAGTCGCGGCGCCCGGGGGCGAGGTGGGCGAGGACCCGCTCGACGCCCCGCCCGGCACCCTGCTCGGGCAGCGCTTCGAGCTGGTCCGCCGGCTCGGCTCCGGCTCCACCGCCGTCGGACTGCTCGTCACCGACCGCGACACGGACGGCGAGCGGCGGGTGCTCAAGGTCGCCGTCGACGACGCGGCAGCGCGGCGGCTGGCCGACGAGGCGGAGGTGCTGCGCACCCTGCGCCGGCTCGACCACCCACGGATCGTGCGGCTGGCCGAGGAACAGCCGCTGCGGGTCGGCGGGCGGACCGCGCTGCTGCTGGACAGCGCCGGCGACGAGACCCTCGCCGACGTGCTGCGCGAACGCCCCAGGCTCTCCCTGGACCTGCTCGAACGCTGGGGCACCGACCTTCTCGAGGCCCTCGTCGGGCTGGACAAGGCGGGGGTGGATCACCGCGACATCAAGCCGGCCAACCTCGGCGTACGGGAGCAGCGCAGCGACCGGGCCAAGCACCTGGTCCTCTTCGACTTCTCGCTGTCCCGGGCCGGTGCGGCCGCGGTGGCGGCCGGAACCCCGCCGTACCTCGACCCGTTCCTCGGCACCCCCGTGCGCCCGCGCTGGGACTCCGCCGCCGAGCGGTATGCCGCGGCCGTGACCCTGTACGAGATGGCCACGGGCAGCGGGCCGGTCTACGGCGACGGGCGCAGTGACCCCGCGGTGCTCACCGACGAGGCGACCGTCGAGCCCGGGGCGTTTGACCCCAGCATCGCCGCGGGACTCACCGCCTTCTTCCGTACGGCGCTGCGCCGCGACGCCCGCCAGCGCCATGACACCGCCGCGGAGATGCTCGCCGCCTGGCGCGCGGTGTTCGCCGGTACCCCGACCACCGTCCCCGACGATGCCGACGCGCGCGCCGCCGCGGCCACCCCGGACACCTCGCTGGCCGAGGCCGGGCTGTCCGCCCGCGCACTGTCCGCGCTCGAGCCGCTGGGCCTGGCGACCGCCGGCGACCTGGCCGCCGTCGACCCCGGCCGGCTGTCCCGGCTGACCGGGGTGGCCGACCCGACCCGGCGGGAGGTCCGCTCGCGGGCCAAGCAGTGGCGGGACCGGTTCGCCGCCTGGGTCGCAACCCGTACGCCGACGACCCCCGCTCCTAGCCTCGACGACCCGCTGGCCGACCCGGTCGCCACCGCGGAGGTGCTCGCGCGGGCCAGCGGCGGCCCTCGGGCGGTGGCCCGCCGGCACGCGGCCCGGGTGCTGCTCGGGCTGGAGGGGGACGCCGACGCGTTCGCCACCCTGGTCGAGCTGGCCGCCGCGCTCGGCCTCGGCGGCGCGCCGCAGGTGTCGCGGGTGCTCGCGGACCTTCAGGAGGCGTGGGCCGCGGACCCGGACGCCCGGGAACGACTCGACCGGGTGCTCCCCCGTGCCGTACACGCGCTGGAGGGGCTCGGCGGGGTCGCGGCCGCCGCCGACCTGGCCGCCGCCGTGGCCGGCGATGGCGCCGCGCAGGCGGTCACCGGCACGGACGCGGCGCGACACCGCACGGCCGCGGGGCTGCTGCGCGCCGCGCTGGACCGGGCCGACGTGGTCGAGCGCGGCGGCGGCGACCCGGCGCCGCTGGTACGCCGTCGGCGCCGCGGCGAGCGGGGAGATCGCACGCTGCTGCTGGCCACCGATCCGGCGCTGCTCGACGCCGCTGACGCCTTGGCCGCGCGCGCCGACGCGCTCGTGTCGGCTGCCCGGGACGCCGGGGAGCACGTCGTCCCCGCATCACGCGCCGCCGGCGCGCTGCGCGACCTGTGGCCGGCTGGGCTGCTGGTGCCCGACGAGCCGCGGCTCGTGCGGTTGGCCGCGCGGCTGTCCCGTACGGCGGCCGCGTCTCGCCGCGGCGAACTGCACGACCGGCACCTCGACGCGGCCCACGCCGTCCGCCTGGCCCTCGGCGGGCTGGCCCCGGCGCAGCGGCTCACCGCCGAGGACGTGGCCGGGCGGGTCCGGGCCCGGTTCCCCGACCTGCCGGCCTTGCCCGGGCGGCCGGGGCTGGACCAGGTGCTCGTCGAGGCCGGGCTGGACCTGCGCTGGGACGGCGAGGCGTACGCGATCCCGTCCCGCCGCCCGGACACCACCGGTCTGGCCAGCCGCACGGCCCTCACCGCGATCCCGGTCGCCCGCGCCGACGCCGTACGCGTCACCCGCGAGGACGCGCGACTGGCCGAGAGCGTCGCGTCCCGGTCGTTCCTGGCGCTCGGCGTGGCGGCCGGCCGGCGCGACGCCGCGGCGGAAACGCTCACCGCCCGGCACGGCGCGGCCGTCGTCGACGTGACCGCACTGCTCGTCGCAGAACTGCGCGGGCAGGCTGAGTCTGCCGGCATCCCGTGGAGCGAGGTGACCGCCGCCGACGCCGCCGAGCCGGGCACCCGCCCGGCGATGGGCCTGGCCGCCCTGGTGGCCCGCGCCGTACCGGCCATCGAGCAAGCCATCGCCGACGCAGCCGGGGAGGCATCCGAGGGCACCCGGCCGGTGCTGCTGGTCGAGGCCGCGCCGCTGGCCCGGTACGGCTGCACCGACCTGCTCGCTCGCCTCGCCGACATCACCGCCCGCCGCCGGCAGGCGGTGTGGCTGCTGCTGCCGGTGGACCGCGACGGCGGGCCGGCGCTGGACGGCACGCCGGTGCCCCTCGCGCACGGCGGACAGTTCCTGCGCCTCGACGACGACTGGCTGCGCGCCCCGGCGCTGGAAGGAGAGCCCGCGTGAGCGCCACCCCCACCCTCACCGCCGAACTGCGCGCCGAGGTGCTGCGCCTGGAGGACGACCTGCGCGCCCGGGTCGCCGGGCAGCCCGCGGTCGAGCAGGCCTGGCGCGCCGAGCACGCCGAGGCCCTGGGGCTGGGCCGCACCGGCGCCTCGTGGCAGGAGTGGTCCGACGAGCGGGTCACCCAGGCGGCGGCCGCGTGGGCGCTGGTCACCGTGTTCGTGCGGTTCTGCGAGGACAACGGGCTGGTCGCCCCGGTGTGGATCAGCGGCCCGGCGCACCGGCGGCAGGAGGCCCTCGACGCGCAGGCGCAGTTCCTCCGCGAGGCCGCCCGGGACAACCCCGACGTCACCGACCGGGAGTGGCTGCTCGAGGCGGTGCACTACCTCGCGAAGCTGCCGGCGACCGCGGCACTGGTGGACCCTACGTCGGCGCTGTGGCTGGTCACCCCGTCCGGCGACGCCGCGAGCCGGCTGCTCGCCTACTGGCGGGAGCGCGACGAGACCGGCCGGCTGGTCCGTGACCTGGCCGACCCGGCGCTTTCCACCCGGTTCCTCGGCGACCTCTACCAGGACCTGTCCGAGGCCGCCCGCTCCCGGTACGCGCTGCTGCAGACCCCCGAGTTCGTCGAGGAGTTCATCCTCGACCGCACCCTGACACCGGCGCTGGCCGAGCGGCCGCTGGAGGGCTTCCGGCTCATCGACCCCACCTGCGGGTCCGGGCACTTCCTGCTCGGTGCGTTCGCCCGGCTGCTCGACCGCTGGCACTCCCACGCCCCCGGCCTGGACGAGCGGGCGCGGGTGCAGGCCGCGCTCGACGCGATCCACGGCGTCGACATCAACCCGTACGCCGTCGCGATCTCCCGCTTCCGGCTCACCGTCGCCGCCCTGCGCGCCTCGGGGATGACGCGACTGGAGGACGCGCCGGCGTTCCGGTATCACCTCGCGGTCGGCGACTCGCTGCTGCACGGGCTGGACCAGCAGGAGCTCGACCTCGGCGCCGAGTACGCCGCCGACCGCACCGCCTCCTCGTTCGTCTACCCCACCGAGAACCTCGCCGACCTGCGAGCGATCCTTCGCAACGGGACGTACGACGTCGTCGTCGGCAACCCGCCGTACATCACGGCCAAGGACCGGGCGCTCAACGCGGCGTACCGGGAGCGGTACGGCTACTGCAAGGGCACCTACGCGCTCACCGTGCCGTTCATGGAGCGCTTCTTTTCCCTGGCCAAGACCGGCGAGCGGCCCGGCTGGGTCGGGCAGATCACCAGCAACTCGTTCATGAAGCGCGAGTTCGGCGCCCCGCTCATCGAGAAGTACCTGCCCACCAAGGACCTCCTCCTCGTCGCCGACACCTCCGGCGCCTACATCCCCGGGCACGGCACGCCGACGGTCATCATCGTCGGGCGCAACCAGCGACCGGTCACCTCCACGATCCGGGCCGTGCTCGGCGTGCGCGGTGAGCCAGGCCGCCCGGAGGAAGCGGCCAAGGGCAAGGTGTGGACGTCAATCGTCGAGCACGTCGACGATCCGGGCTGGTCCGACGAGTGGGTGACGGTCGCTGACCTCGACCGTGCTTCGCTTGCCAAGCACCCCTGGTCCTTGACCGGCGGCGGTGCGGTCGAACTTCTGCAGAGAATCGAAGCCGGTCCACGATCTGCCGTCGGCGCTCGTGCCTACCGAATCGGTGTGTTCGGCATCATGGGCGCTGACGACGCGATGGGCGTGACGTGGGGATACGCGCGTCGGCGCCATCTTGAGACGGACCGTCTTCGGCGACTCGTTCTGGGTGACGAGATCCGGGACCACGTCCTAAGTGAGGGCCAACCCTGCTGGTTTCCCTACGACGACGGACATTCCCTGCGGCCTCTGGAACACCAGAGCGGATGGGCACAACATCTCTGGCCCTACCGCACTGAGTTGGGCAACCGAGCCACATTCAGCAAAGGCACTTACTTCAGCGACGGTCGTCCCTGGTACGAATGGCACCAGCTTCCCAAGGACCGCGAGGCGTCGCCGCTGTCGATTGCGTTTGCGTTCGTGGCGACGCACAACCACTTCGTGCTCGACCGGGGCGGCAAGGTCTTCAAGCAGTCCGCGCCGGTGATCAAGCTGCCAGAGGGGGCGAGCGAGGACGACCACCTCGCACTGCTCGGCGTACTGAACTCTTCCACCGCGTGCTTCTGGCTCAAGCAGAACAGCCACAACAAGGGCGTCGGCGGGATCGGGGGTGGCATCGGCGACGAGGCCTGGGAGCCACGCTACGAGTTCACCGGCACAACGCTGCAGGACTACCCGCTGCCCGCCGTACTCCCGCTGGACCGCGGCCGGCTGCTCGACGACCTGGCGCAGCGGCTCTCCGCAGCAACACCCGCAGCCGTCTGCGGCCAGGGAATGCCGGACCGGGCGCGGCTGGACGCGGCGCGGGCGGCGTACGACTCGATCCGCGCGCAGATGGTCGCGCAGCAGGAGGAGCTGGACTGGGAGGTGTATCGGCTCTACGGGCTGGTCGAGGACGACCTGACCTACGCCGGGGCCGACCTGCCGGGGCTGGCGCTCGGCGAGCGGGCGTTCGAGATCGTGCTGGCCCGGCGGATCGCCGCGGAAGAAGAGGAGAGCGCCTGGTTCGCCCGGCACGGCTCCACCCCGGTCACCGAGGTGCCGGGGCGCTGGCCGGCGGCGTACCGCGACCTGGTCGCCCGGCGGGTCGAGATGGTCGGGTCGCACCCCTACCTGCGGCTGCTGGAGCGACCCGAGCACAAGCGCCGCTGGGCCGCCGAGCCGTGGGAGAAGCAGGAGGAGCGGGCGCTGCGGTCCTGGCTGCTAGAGCGGCTGGAGGACCGGCGGTTCTGGTTCGACGCCCACGGCCGGCCGCTGCCGCGCAGCGTCGCCCAGCTGGCCGACGACGTGGCCCGCGACGCCGACCTGGTCGCCGTACTCGCGCTGTGGGAGGGCCGGCCCGATGTGCCGGTCGCGACCAGCCTGGCCCGGCTGCTGGACACCGAGGCGGTGCCCCACCTGGCGGCGTACCGCTACAAGGACTCCGGGCTGCGCAAGCGCACCGCGTGGGAGACCACCTGGGCGCTGCAGCGGCGCGAGGACGCCGGGGAGAAGCTGGACCGGCCGATCCCGGTGCCGCCGAAGTACACCAGCGCGGACTTCGCCAAGCCCGCGTACTGGGCGCACCGCGGCAAGCTCGACGTGCCCAAGGAGCGGTTCGCGCTCTACCCCCAGGCCGGGCGGGACACCGACCCCACCCCCGTGCTCGGCTGGGCCGGCTGGGACCACGCCCAGCAGGCCCTCGCGCTGGCCACCCTGGTCCAGCAGCGGGAGGCCGACGGCTGGCCCGACGAGCGGCTGGTCCCCTTGGTGGCCGGGCTGGCCGAGCTGCAGCCCTGGGTGCAGCAGTGGCACGCCGAGCCGGACCCGTTCTACGGCGGGGTGTCCCCGGCGGAGTTCTTCCGCGAGCAGCTGGACACCCGCGCCCGCCAGGTCGGGCGAACCCGGGAGCAGCTGGCCGCCTGGCGGCCCACCCCGGCCCGCCGCCGCCAGGCCCGGAAGACGTCGCCGTGACCCATTTGCCGCGTGCCGCGCGTCTGGCAGACATCCTCGAAGCCGCAGCATCCCCGCGCCCTGCCCATAGGCAAAACGTGATAAGCTGACAGGGTGCACGAGGGCGGGCTGCTGCTGCGCGATGCGCGGGGGCGCGCTGGGCTATCACAAACGGAGTTGGCCCGGCGTGCTGGCGTCGCACAAAGCGTCATCAGTGCCTACGAGTCCGGCAAGCGTCAGCCTGCCCTCCCGACGCTGTCTCGATTGATCGCCGCGACCGGTCATCAGATGACCATCAAGCTGGAGCGCAGCGGTCCGGGCGTGCGAGGGCTTCCCGACACGCCGTTAGGTCGCCGGGTCCGGAAGCACCGGCAGGCACTCCTGGATGCTGTGGCCAAGGCCGGGGGTAGCAACCTGCGGGTGTTCGGCAGCGTGGCCCGTGGTGAGGACGGGCCCGATAGCGACATCGACTTGCTGATCGACCTTCCCGAAGGCACGGGCTTGTTCGCGCTGCAAGCGCTCGAAGGTGAGTTGCGTCGAATCCTCAACCGTGACGTCGACCTGGCACCAGCCAGCAGCCTAAAAGCCCGTGTCCGCGCCGAGGCCGAAGCGGACGCGATCGCCCTGTGAGCCGCCGCGACCTGGAACGCCTCGCCGACATCCATCACGCGGTCGCCGCCATCCGCAGCCACATCGCGCGTGGCGACCTGTCCGACGGTCTCATCTTCGACGCCGTCCGCGTCCGCCTCATCGAGATCGGCGAGGCCATCAAGGCCCTGCCCGCCGAGCTCCTCAACACCGAGCCCGGCATCCCTTGGGCCGACATCGCCCGTATGCGCGACCGTCTGGCCCATCGGTACTTCGACACCGAGCACAGCTTGGTCGCCGGCACCCTGCGGCACGACCTCACGCCCAGGGCTCCGGCAAAGTCGTGTTTCATGAGGTCAGCAGCAGGTTGACGGGCCGGGTGGTGTCTCTGGCGTGATGTCGGAGCGCTTGGGCGATGTTGGTCCAGCCGGCGATTCGGAGGAGGCTGA